>JAFZXQ010000100.1 GCA_017616705.1 Clostridia bacterium
AGATCTTTTTACCCTTTTGAACGATAACCTCGCCACGCGCTTCAATTTCGGCTTTAGGGTCAACAACTTTAGCTTTATCAACGCTAATTCCGCCCTGCTCAACAAGTCTTCTCGCTTCGCTCTTGCTTGGCGCAAGTTTTAATAAGGCTAGAAGATCACAAATGTTTATTGACTTTTCGCTAATCTTAACATTTTCAGTTTGCATATTTTCGCTAGCCCCATTTCCGCTAAAAATTTCGCTAGCAGTTTTTTCAGCAAGTTTGGCTTTTTCTTCGCCATGAACAAGTTTTGTTATGCTAAACGCCATAATCTTTTTGGCTTGCCTGATATCACCAGCCATAATTTTTTCAATTTCTTGGTTGCTGTAATCACTAAACCATCTAAGAAGAGTTAAAACATCGCTATCATCAACGTTCATAAAATATTGATAGAAATCATAAACGCTAAGTTTTTCTTCAGTTAACCAAATAGCCCCGCCGGTTGACTTGCCCATTTTTTCACCTTTTGAGTTAAGCAAAAGTGGCGTTGTTAAAGTTTGAACATCTTTAGCATATTTCTTTCTAATAAGGTCACAACCCGCAACCATGTTAGCCCATTGGTCACTTCCGCCAACCTGAAGCGAGCAGCCATAGTCTTTAAATAGTTGCTCAAAGTCATGAGCCTGAATTAAAGAATATCCCATCTCTAAGAAGGTTAACCCGCCGCTAGCAAGCCTATCCTTACAAGCGTCAGTTGAAAGCATAACGTTAACATTAAAGTATGTTCCAACATCTCTTAAAAAATCAATATAACTAAAGTTTTTCATCCAATCATTATTGTTAACAATAATTGCAGGATTTTCACCATCAGTTTTAACAAATTGTTTAACTAATTCTTTAATCTTTTTAACATTTGCTTCAATTTCATCTGAAGTTAACATCTTGCGCATGTCTCTTCTGCCCGTTGGGTCGCCAATATGTCCTGTTGCACCACCAAGAAGCAAAATTCCCCTGTGGCCTGCCTCTTGAAGATATTTAAAAGTTCTAAGAGAACAAAGATGACCAATATGAAGAGCGCTTGCTGTTGGATCAAAACCAATATAAAAAGTACAAGGCTTATTGCTGTTAAGCATTTTTTCAACCTCACTCATATTAGTTGATTGATAAATAAGCCCTCTATCCTTTAAAAAGTCAAATAGATTTTGTCCGTGAATTTTCATAACTTTCTCCTTGATAGAGAAATTATATCATAGAAAATTGTTTTAAGCAATAAAAATATATATACCTAATTTAAGTTAATACAATTGATTTTTCTTTCAATTTTGTTTATAATCTTATTGGAGGCAATATGCTCAAACTAAAAAATATTAGTTATTCAGTTTCAGATAAAAAATCTAAAATTGAAATATTAAAAAAGATTGATTTTACGTTTGAAGACGGCTTAACTTACGCCATAACCGGTCCTAACGGAAGCGGTAAAAGCACTCTCGCTAAAATTATTATGGGAGTAATTAAGCCAACAAACGGCGAAATCACATATAACGGAAAAAATATAACTGCCCTATCTCCAACTGACCGCGCTAATTTAGGGCTTAGTTTTGCATTTCAAAGTCCTGTTAGGTTTAAGGGCCTAACCGTTAAAGATATCTTAGAACTCGCTAGCGGAAAGGAAAATAATTTAACTGAAACCTGCCATTACCTTAGCGCTGTTGGGCTTTGCGCAAGAGATTATCTTGACCGCGAACTTGACAATAAACTTTCTGGCGGAGAACTTAAAAGAATTGAAATCGCAACGGCATTAGCAAGAAACGCTGCCCTCAATATTTTTGATGAACCTGAAGCAGGGATTGATATTTGGAGTTTTGACGCTCTTGTTGATATCTTCAGTGCTCTAAAAAACAAAAAGGCAACTAATATAATTGTTAGTCACCAAGAAAAATTGCTTAAAAAAGCAGACGTTGTTATTGTTTTAGATAATGGCAAAATTGTTAATGCTGGAAAACCTGAAGAGGTTTTATCAACGCTCGCGCCAAGTTATTGCGATAAACTTAGGAGGAATGATTAATGGAATTAACCAAAATTGATAAAGACCTTCTAAAACAAATTGCCGACCTTCACTCTGTTCCTCAGGGTGCTTTTAACATTAGAAAAAATGGCCAAGGGCTTGCTAGGTCAAGTTCAGCAAATATTGATATTATTCCTAAAGGCGATAAACCAGGAATTGATATTGTTATCAAACCTAACACTATTAACGAAAGTGTCCATATTCCTGTAATTATTACTAGCGGCGGAATTGACGACCTTGTTTACAACGATTTTTATATCGGCGATAACAGCGTTGTTACTATTGTTGCAGGCTGTGGAATTCATAACGCAAGCGACAAAAAGAGTTCTCATAACGGAATCCACACTTTTAAAATTGGCAAAAATTGTAGGGTCACTTATATTGAAAAACACCTTGGAATTGGAAATGGTGCTCCTAAAGACCTTAGCCCAACAACCATTTTAAACGTTGGCGAAAATTCAACTTTTGAAATGGAAACCGTCCAAATTAAAGGCGTTAATTTTGCTGAAAGAAAAACAACCGCCTACCTCGCTAACAATGCTCATATCGTTGTTAAAGAAAAAATTAAAACTGACGGAAAACAAAAAGCAACTACTTCATTTTTAATCAACCTTGACGGCGCTGGTTCTTCAGCAAAGGTTGTTAGCAGAAGCGTTGCCATGGATTCTAGTTATCAACAATTTAACTCTAATCTTGTTGGAAATAATGCTTGCTTTGGCCACGTTGAATGTGATGGATTAATTTGTGATAAATCAAGGATAGTTTCTATCCCTCAAATTGACGCTAAAAATTCTAATGCAGAACTTATTCACGAAGCACAAATTGGAAAAATTGCCGGCGAACAATTAATTAAACTTATGACGCTTGGCTTAACCCAAAAACAAGCCGAAGAAGCAATAATAAAAGCATATTTAAAATAAATTAACAAAATAAAACCGCACTTAAGTGCGGTTTTTTCTTACCAATCAGTAACCTTATGAGAATCAATTTTAATGTCGTCATAATATGAGAAATATTGGTCTTTGAACTTGTCAACGCTTTTTTGAGCGTCTTTTTTATGCTTTTCTTCAGCTTTTTTTGCTGATTTTTCTTTGTTTTGCGGTTTTTCAGTTTTATTTTCAATATCTTTAGTAAACTCGCCATTATCAAAATCCTCGTTTTCTGGCTGGCAATAATCAGTTAAGCTAACTTCTTCGTCAAGCTCTTGCGCAAGTTTAAATAATTCTGCTTCGTTCATTAGTTTCTCTCCTTCTCTAAAATTAAAAGCGTTTCAACGTGTCTAGTTTGTGGGAACATATCAAATGGCGAAACCCTGGTAATTTTATAGCCTTCATTATTATCTAAAATCAATCTAACATCACGAGAAAGCGTGCTGCTGTCGCATGAAACATAAATTATCTTTTTAGGCTTAAGTTCACTTATCGCCTCAATAACTTTTAAATCAACACCTTTTCTTGGCGGATCTAATATTAAAATTAAATCTTTTTCTCCGCCTAGTTTTTTCGCAAGTTTAGGTAAAGTTTCTGCACAATCACCACAAATATTTGTAATATTTGCTAAATTATTGCGAATTTTGAGATTATCAGCGTCTTTAACCGCTTCAGGAACAATTTCTAAACCATAGCAATATTGGGCAACTCGCGAACATATGCCAGTCATAACACCCGCTCCGCTAAACGCATCAATAACAATACTTCCCTTGCTAATATTAGTTAAAACCTCGCTATAAATCTTATCTCTTATCTTATCATTAACCTGCATAAAACTAGCGGGGTTAATTGAAACTTTAAGCCCACAAATATTAGCGTCAATCTCTTTCTTGCCTGCAACAAAGATAAATTCTTTGCCAAAGATAACGTTATTTCTTGCTTTGTTTATATTTAACCAAAGCGAAACATTAAACTCCGCTTTAAGCGCTTTGTAATATTCATTAAGGCCAGCAAGGTCTTTTTTTGTTGCAACAAGCGTAACAATAAGGTGTCCATCAACATTTCTAGCAACAAGATGACGAACATCTCCCTCGCCATTTTCTTCGTTATAACCTTTAATTTTAAACTTGTTTAAGTAATTGTTTGTTATTTTTAACAACTTTTCACAATAATCTTGCGTTATTATGCAGTTTTCAGTTTCAACAAGTTTATGCGAAAGTTCTCTAAACATTCCTATTTTTGTTGACTTCCCATCATAAACAATAGGAAAAGCCGCCTTGTTTCTATAATAGTAAGGCTCATCCCCATAACAATCATCAACCTTGGGTTCAACCTTACCAATGTTTTTTAAATTGCCAGCAACTAGGTTGCGCTTAAATTCAAGCGCTTTATTATAACTAAGGTGTTGAAGATCGCATCCCCCACACTGCGTAAAATATGGGCAAGGCGAATTAACTCTAAACTCGCTCTTTTTAACTATTTCAATGGCCTTGCCAATTAAAATTTTGCTCTTGGCGTTGATGATTCTAATTTTTACAACCTCGCCCGGCAAAGCAAAAGGAACAAAAATAACTTGCCCATCAACGTGCGCAACTCCTTCACCATTTATTCCTAGGCTTTCAATAGTAACTTCTAGTTCGTCATTTTTGCTCAATTTGTTCATAAGCCTATTATATCACTAACCGCCAAAAATTGCACCACTTTTAAATAAGTTTGACAAATTTTTAATTTGACTTAAACTTAAAGTTATGAATAGTTATGCTGAAAATTTAATAAATTCAGTTCGTTGTAACGCTTGCCCAAGAAAATGTAATGTTGACAGAAATAAAGGCGTTGGCTATTGCGGCGCAACAAACGAAATGAGAATAGCAAAAGTTATGGTTCATAACTGGGAAGAACCATTTCTAACTAACTGCGAAAATAGCGACAAAAACGCCCCTCATGGATGTGGTGCTATCTTCTTTTCAAACTGTAACCTTAAATGTGTTTATTGCCAAAATTATGAGATCTCTAACGCTAATGTTGGAAAAGTTGTAACACCAAAAGAACTTGCCAAAATCTTTAAAGAGCTTGAAGATAAAAACGTTTGTAATATCGATCTTGTTACCCCAACCCACTTTGTTCGCGGAGTAATTGAAGCGCTTAATATTTATAAGCCAAAAATTCCTATCGTTTATAACACGAGCGGCTATGAAAATAAAGAAACAATTTTAGCGCTTGACGGCCTCGTTGATATCTTCCTGTTTGACTTTAAATATATGAGTGAAACCAATGCTCTTAAATATTCAAACGCCAAAAACTACCCTGAAATTTGTAAAACCGCCCTTCTTACCGCAAAAAGTTATCTTAAAGAAGACATTTTTGAAAATGGGCTTATGAAAAAAGGAATAATAGTTAGGCATCTTCTTTTGCCAAACGCCAGTCAAGATGGTATTGAAATTTTAGATTTTATCAATAAAAATTTAGGCAAAAACACTTACGTTTCACTTTTAAATCAATATATTCCGCTTCATAAGGCTAGCCTTTACCCTGAAATAAACAAACGCCCAAAAGCACTTGAATATAAACGCCTAATAACTCACGCCAAAGAACTAAACATGCCAAACGTTTTTCTTCAAGATGAAGCCAGTGCAAGCGAAACCTTTATCCCCGACTTTTCTAAACCAAACGATTAAAAATAGTCAATAAAAAAGACGCCGTTAAGCGTCTTTTATTTTTATAATTATTCTTGACTTTCACCAAGATATTCTGTTAAATCAACATCTTCTAATGTTAAACCATATTCAAAAGTCATTTCAACTGAAGAAGTATCTAAATATGGATATGGTAAAGCACCTGGCAAACTAGTGTTCATTGCAATAGCATTAACATATGTTAAAAGCCCATTCTTAAACTCAAAAGTATATGTGCCTTTTGAAAATAATACACCATTTTCATCTACGTTATATTCACTATCATATATTATTTCATTTGCTAAAAAATATTGTCTTGTTCCATCTTCCAACACCCTAAGTTCTATCGTTTTTAAAATATCAATCATTTGCGTGATATTAACCAATGCTGCCGCATAATAAACTGGAACAATAATAGACCTATTTAACTGATAATTTGTTCCGGTTGTTGTAACCACTACTTCATTTTTTTCTTCCTGCTCATTATAAACAAGACTATACTGTTTACTTTCAACTTGCAAATATTCATCGGTTTGTCCTGTTACTGATATAATATCAAGATGATTGCCATTATTACTTTCATCTAGATAATAATATAGTTCATTTTCTTGATCATAAATAGCAGTATAAACATACTCTTCTGAATCAACTGTTAATCCGACTAACCCCGAATGAACAACAGTTAATCTAGTATCAGTCATCAATCTAACAGAAGCAGCATAATAATCAGCCAAAAAGAGATTTTTAGCTTGTTCTTTTGTGTAAACTTGATTTACAACAATATTATTAAGCTCGGCAAGTTTTTCGTTAATTTCTTCAAGTTCGCTTTTAACCCCGTTTACTTCTGTTTTGGTTCCGTCATTAGTTTGATTTAAAGCATCAACCTTACCGTTAAGAGTTGTTAACTCATCTTTAACGCCGTCAACTTCGGTTTTAATTTCCCCATTAGTTTGGTTTAAAGCGTCAACTTCGGTTTTAATATTTCCTAACTCAGTATTATTATTTTCTAATTTATTTCCAATTTCACCAATTTCATTATTAGTTTTTGCGTTCTCACTTTTATAAGTTTCAACGATTGAATCAACCTTCCCTAAAAGTTCGTCTTTAGTCATATCTTCAACAGCATCAAAACCAACACAACCAACAAATAAACCACAAGTTAAGATGCAAGTTAAAACTAGTCCGATTACTTTAAAAATATTCTTTTTCATTTGTTTTCCTCCACCACCATAATCACCCCC
>JAFZXQ010000101.1 GCA_017616705.1 Clostridia bacterium
AATGTTTTAAATGCTGATGCTTATGGGCCAATGGGTATTGCTTCAAACTATTCACCTAACTATTCAATGAATAACCCTTATAACATGGGAATAAACGGCAGTTATTACAATCAATTTTATAATTATGGCTATCCTAATTATTATGGTTATGGAAATAATTATTACCCATATTCAATGGGCAATTATCCTTATGGTTATGGAATGAATTATGGCTCTTCTGGGTTTAATTATCCAAATAATTATGGTTATGGAACAATGTTTAATGGCGGTTACGGAGGCTATAACACGCTAAATAATTATGGCTATGAGCCAATAGCAAATTCTCCGCTAGCAAATGAAAACATTACCAGCCTTAACGCCCCTATTAACCCCAATGTTAACTATGGAGCAGGAGTTATGCCTAACATACTAACCGGTTTAGTTACCAAAGATGACCAACAATCAATTAATAACATTACATAAAAAATAAGCCAAAAATGGCTTATTTTAATTTTTTGCGCAAATTTTCGATTATTTTTGCTTCAATTCTTGAAACTTGAACTTGACTAACCCCAAGGCTTAGGGCCACTTCTGATTGTGTTTTTCCCCTAAAATATCTTAATAAAATAATCTTTTTATCACGTTCATCTAACTTTGCTATCTCATTTTTTAAAAGCAGATTATCTAAAATTGATTCATTATTATCAATGGTTATGATTTTATCAATTAAATTAGGGCTTGTTTCACTTTTGTCATCAGTTTTCTCATAAAGTGAAACTGTTTCCTTTTGACTATCAAGCGCCAAAACAACATCTTCTGGGTCGGCTTCAAACTTTTCTGCTAGTTCTTCAATCGTTGGCGATTCGTCATGATTAATCTTATATTCTTCAAGATAATTCCTAATTTTTGCTGAAAGGCTCTTAATTGCCCTGCTAACCTTAATCATTCCATCATCACGAAGAAATCTTTTAATCTCGCCCGCTATCATTGGAACAGCATAAGTTGAAAACTTAACGCCAAAACTTTCATCAAAGTTATTAATGGCCTTTAAAAAGCCAACACAACCAAGTTGATAAAGATCTTCATAACTAACACCTTTAAACTGATATCTTTTTAAAACTGATTTAATTAAAGGAAAATTGCCTGAAATTAATTTATCTTTAGCGTCTTTATCGCCCTGCTTTGCCTGCTTTAAAAGAAAAGCCGTTTCTTCTTGACTTAGGGGCGTAAATTCACTACCTGAATCTATCATTTTAAGCCCTTATAATCTTTTTCATTGAAACGATCAACCCGCCATCTGGGTTGTCTCTAACGTCAAGTGCATCCATAAAACTTTCCATTAAAGTAAAGCCCATTCCTGAGCGCTCTTCTTTGGCTTTAGTTGTGAAAAATGGTTGCCTGGCTTGGCTAATATCAGCAATTCCAACGCCGTTATCTGCTATTGTTATATAAATAACATTTGCCTTAATTTTAACGTTAATCATAATTTTGCCTTTTTTGTTAGCGTAACCATGAATTATGCTATTTGTTACTGCTTCACTAACAGCTGTTTTAATATCACTAATTTCACTAACAGTTGGATTAAGTTGCAAACAAAAAGCGCTAACCATGCTTCTTGCAAAGCCCTCATTTTCTAGTTTTGCATCAAAATATACTGTAAACTCATTATCAACTTCAATTTCGTTACTCATAACTCCCCCTAAACTGCCAATTTTGGCATAATTTCATAAATTCCACTCATCTTTAAAATTTTATCAATATGACCAATGGCGTTTTTAATTTCAATTCTAACCCCAAACTTTGAAAATTTATTATAGCGAGCAAGTAAAACGCCAATGCCTGTGCTGTCCATAAAATTTACTTCTTTAAAATCTAAAACAAGTTTTGATGAACCAAGTGATTTCATGTCTTCTAAAATTGTGTCAAGGCTTAACCTAACATGCTCGGCAGTAAACTCGTCAAGCTCACCTTTTAGATAAGCAATAACGCAGTCATCAAAATTTTTAAACTCAATCTCCATAACTAACCTCACTAGCCTAATTTTAAATAAATAAAATAAAAATAACGGCAAGATTTTTGCCGTTTTTAAGTTATTTTTTAATTGTTTTAAAAGAAAATAGTTAATTATGTTTGATATCTATAAAACTATCTAATTAATACTGTTTTTAATTGGTTAAAATCAACAAAGTTTGCCATAAGGCAATAACTATCATTGCAAAGTGAAAAAACGCTATCTTCCTTAGAAAAATCAAGGCAAAGGGCTATCGTTGGTTTCAAATAAAAATCATAAGAAGATAAATCATGAACTCTTGAAATATTATTAACATTACTCATTAAAAACTCAACACCACTTTGGTTAGACAAAATGTCGCTTGGGCAAATGAAAACAACTTTTTTTGAAATTTGCTTAGCCTTAAGTAAAAATTTAATATAATAACTCTTTTTATCAAATTTAAACCTAGAACTTTTTATTTTTTCTTTAAAATTGCTGGGTTCAATAATAAATTCAAATGGTGGAAAACAAAAACAATAATCGCAACAATTGTTATAGTTTAAAGCATCACAACATTTTAAGTTAATTTTAGCCGAAATAGAATTCTCTTTAAGTAAAAGATTAATTTTTGAATAAGCCCTTGTTACCATAAGTTTATCAATTTCAACGCCTGAAATTAACTCGGTTATTTGACTTGAAATGCCATCTAAATTACCATATTTTTTATTATATTCAAAAATGTAACGCTTAATTATTTCTATTAAAATAGTTCCCTCACCAAAACAAAGGTTACAAACTTTTTTATCTAATATTTTTTCGCCATAATAGCCAGCCAAATCTAGCATAATGTTTACAACATTTTCCGGAGTTTTAAGTTGATTTAATCGCAGTTCTCTTTTCATAAGGAATTTTATTATAACACATAAAAAAATATTTTTGAACAAAAATATTCAAAAATATTTAAAATTATTAAAATTTTATTATTTAATTAGTTATTCCAGTTCCAATCAGCAACTTCATGGATATCAACGCCATTTTCCTTGATAAATTCATCATGATATTTAAGTTTTTCATTCATCTCATTTTGAATTTTAAATCTAGTTTGATCGCTTAGTTTAACATATTTAATTAATTTAAGCATAAGGTTAAACCTGTCAACCTTGTTTCTAACGCGCATATCAAAAGGTGTTGTTATTGTTCCTTCCTCGCAGTAACCTGAAACATGAAGATTTTGGTTATGCCTAGAATATGTTAACATGTGAATTAATTGAGGATAACCATGGAAGTTAAAGATAACCGGCTTGTTAGTTGTAAATAACTTATCAAATTCATCATCAGTTAAACCGTGAGGATGCTTATCGTTAGGCAAAAGTTTCATGAGGTCAACAACGTTAACAAACTTAACATTGAGTTTAGGAAGATATTTTTTAACTAGCGTTATTAAAGCTAGGCTTTCAAGTGTTGCAGTATCTCCAGCACAGGCAACAACAACGTCTGGGTTAGCGCTGTCATTAACCCCTGCCCACTTCCACTCACTAGCGCCAAGGGCACAATGTTTTTTTGCGTCATTGATATTAAGCCATTGATAACTAGGTTGTTTTGAAGCAACAATAACGTTAACATAATTTTTACTTCTTGTTACATGATCAAAACAAGAAAGCAAACAGTTAGCATCAGGTGGTAAATAAATTCTTGCAACGTCAGGTTTCTTATTTGCGATATGATCTAAGAAGCCTGGGTCTTGATGAGTAAAGCCATTATGGTCTTGTTGCCAAACATTGCTCGTTAAAATTAAGTTTAACGACGAAATTGGCGCTCTCCAAGGGATTTCATTACACATCTTGAGCCATTTAGCGTGCTGACTAATCATGCTGTCAACAACCCTTAAAAACGCCTCATAACTATTAAACATACCATGCCTTCCGGTTAAAATATAACCTTCAAGCATGCCTTCACAAAGGTGTTCTGAAAGGAAACTATCAACAACCCTTCCCGCTGGGCTTAATAATTCATCAGTATTTAGAATTTGAGCATTAAACGCTCTTTGCTCACTTTCAAAAACCTTATAAAGCCTGTTGCTCATTGCTTCATCAGGGCTAAAAATTCTATAATTTTTATTCTTTTTATTGAGTTTAAAAATGTCCCTTACAAATCCGCCAAGTTCAAGCATATCTTGCGCTTTAATCGTTCCATGACCGCTAAACTTAACAGCATAATCTTCAAAATTTGGTAAATTAAGTTCTTTTAAAATTCTTCCGCCATTAGCATAAGCGCTTTCTGTTATTCTCTTGCCTGGTTTAGGAATAATGCTAGCGTAATTCTTATTTAGTTTATAGTTTTTATCAAACAACTCTTCAGGGTGATAACTAAGAAGCCAACTTTCAAGAAGTTTTAAGTGTTCTTCTGAATTAATAACTAATGGGACTTGATGGGCTCTAAAACTATTTTCAATAATCTTTCCGTCAACAATTTTAGGGCAAGTCCAACCCTTTGGAGTTTTTAAAATAATCATTGGATTTGGTTGTCTTATTCCTGTTTGTTTAAAGACAACCCTGTTCTTCATTATTGTTTCAATGCAAAAATCCATAGCCTCAGCCATAGTTAAATGCAGGTTTTTAGTGCTAGATCCCTCAACAAAAACAGGAAGGTAACCATAGCCTTCAAAAAGTTTTCTAAGCTCTGTTTTGCTCATTCTTGCTAAAATTGTTGGGTTGCTGATTTTATAGCCATTTAAATGAAGAATAGGCAAAACTGCGCCATCAGTTAATTGATTAATTAATTTATTAGCATGCCAACTAGTTGCAAGAGGGCCGGTTTCGGCTTCGCCATCACCAACAACACAAGTTGCAATAAGGTTAGGATTATCTAGAACTGCGCCATAAGCGTGAGCAAGGCTATAACCAAGTTCCCCACCTTCATGAATTGAACCAGGAGTTTCTGGAACACAATGAGACCCTATTCCACCAGGAAAAGAAAATTGTTTAAAAAATCTTGCCATTCCATCATGAGTTTGACTGATAGTTGGATAATACTTTGAATAAACGCCTTCAAGGTAAGAATTTGACGTCAAAAAATTACCGCCATGCCCTGGGCCAGAAATATAGATCATATCAACGTCATATTTTTGGATAACCCTGTTACAATGGGCATAAATGAAATTTTGGCCAGGAACAGTTCCCCAATGACCAACAATTTTTGATTTAATGTCATCTAAACAAAGTTTATGATCTCTTAAAAGCGGATTATCTTTTAAATAAAGTTGACCAACTGAAAGATAGTTGGATGCTCTAAAATATCCGTTTAAATTCTCTAAATAATCACTAGATAAAAATTTATCCATATTTCCCACCTAATTATTCTCTATTATTATACTTTAAAACAAATAATGGTGTCAAACAATAGTAAACAAAAAAACGCCGGTTGGCGTTTTAATTAAAATGGAAGTTCTTCTTGTTCGTTTTGGTCATAACCAAATTCTTTAGCAATATCAATTAGTTTATAATTAACATCCTGCTTTAATACCCTGCCAGAAATATTATATTTGCTAGGAAGTTTTCCACTGCAGAATATTTTAACATTTTCAGGCATTCCTAAAAACATATATTCGTTTACTGCCCTAGAAAGATATTCATTATCAGTTTTATCAAAGAAAAAGTTAATTTCAAATGATGGTATTAATGCTAATAATTGTTCGGTTTCTTCTTGAGTTGGGCACTTTTTATAAAACTCATTAAAATAGCCTTTAATTCTAAAAAAGTTTTCTAAATTAAAATCAATTTCATTTGCCTTTTCATCTTCGCCTATTCTTCTTAACGCTTTTGATGAAATTAATGATGAAATAATACTTTGAGCAAGAGAAAGTTTATAAATATCACCAGCCCCTTTTGATCTTTCATTAAAAATATCACTTAATGATTCATCAATAACAACATTAAAGGCCTTAACGTTATCAAATTCAACTTTAAAGCAATTAGGAGCAAGCCACATTAAATCTTCAGGGCAATTTTCGAAAACCAAGTTTTCTTTAAATTTACCACTCATTAGATATTTTTCAATAAAACTGCTGTCAATTAACATAAAAAGCTCCTATGTTTTATCTTTATTAAAACACAAAATCCCTAATAGTAGGGATTTTATGTGGTGGGAGGTGGTGGATTCGAACCACCGAAGTCGGAGACAACGGATTTACAGTCCGCCCCATTTGGCCGCTCTGGAAACCTCCCTTATTAAATTAAAAAACCAACTATTACATTGGTTTTTTTGGAGCCGGTGGTCGGAATCGAACCAACAACCGTCTGATTACAAGTCAGATGCTCTACCATTGAGCCACACCGGCATACTTGGTGCCGCGGGGCGGAATCGAACCACCGACACGGGGATTTTCAGTCCCCTGCTCTACCGACTGAGCTACCGAGGCAAATTGGCGACTCGTAGCGGACTTGAACCGCTGACCTCCCGCGTGACAGGCGGGCGTTCTAACCAGCTGAACTAACGAGCCAAATTTGTTTTGGTGGGCCCTCACGGACTTGAACCGTGGACCGACCGGTTATGAGCCGGTTGCTCTAACCAACTGAGCTAAAGGCCCACACCAAAGCAACATTAGATAAAAATTGGTCGGGGTGAAG
>JAFZXQ010000102.1 GCA_017616705.1 Clostridia bacterium
GCTGATATCAAAACAAACAACCATATGGGTTGGTTTAAAATCTTGAATAATTTTTATAACTTCATTTGCGAAGCCATAAATAGCGTTAGAATATTCGCCTTTTAAGTTTGTTAAAGGTGGCAACGCATAAAATGCCCTGTAAAACAAACTGCTTCCATCAATAATAACTAGCTTATTTTCCAAGTTTTGCCTCCTTTTTTGGCTTAATAAAATAACTTAAAAATGCTTGGGTTAAACTTAAAATACCTAAAACAATTAAAACATAAAAACTGAAACCTAGTGAAAAATTAGTTCCTGAATAATTAATACTAGATAAATAAAGCCCAACACTTAAGCAAACAAAAACAACAAAAAGCGCTTCACTTGCCTTAATTATTAACTGGGCAAGATTAAACCTGTTTTGGTAATAGCCAAAAAATTTAATAGTTGTTATAACTAAATCAATAAGCAACAAACTAACAAAAATCGCTATTGAAATAACGCTTAAAAGCGAACAAATTGCGCTGGCATCTGTTCTAAAATTACGCTCATTTGAAACTAAAACTTTACAAACATAATCACCAGAATCTGTTTGCCCCGCTTCAAGCATTTTAGCCGATTCATAATCAACATATTGGCTTTGTTTAGAATTATCATTAGCAAAAGTATAAGCGCTTATTTCGCCCCTTCCTAATGCTCCATCATAATGGATAATTCCAATTAAACCAATCGTTAACGCTAATAATATGAAAACTAGCGAAAAGATTTGTTTAAAGAGATTATTTGTTAAAAGTTTCCTCACCTAATTTCTCCATAACCAAATCAGTTATTTTTTTGTTAATTTCTTCTCTGCTTAAAAGATTATTGCCATCAGAACAATCAATTATATCAAACCCATATTTTTCCGCTGCAATTAATCCAAAGTTTGAAGTTTTAGAAAGATATTTTTCATCACTTTCATGAATATCTTTGTCTTGTCCATTTTTAAGCCCTGCTCTTTCTCTAGCAAGGCGCATACTTATTTCAAATGGAACATTTAAATAAACAACAACATCAGGCTTAGGAAGCCCTAGTTTATTAAATTCAAGGTCAAGCTCCCAATCAATAAAACTATCGCGTTCTTTTTCATCAGCAATTTTTGAGCCCTGGTAAATAACATTTGATTCAACATATCTATCAAAAATGATAATTTCAGCATCATCATTTTCCATTTTAAGTTTATTCATTGTGCAAAGCCTATCAACAACAAAAGGAAGGCTTGCTTGGTAAGCGTTAAAATCGCTCGCCTTCTCGCAAAGTTCGCCTTTTAAATACATTTTAACAGCCCCAGACCCAATGCTATTGTAATCTGGAAAACTTATCATTTCAGCCTTATAACCCTTGTCTTGAAGATTCTTTAAAAGTAATTTTGACTGCGTTTCTTTACCGGCTCCGTCACTGCCTTCAATAACTATATAGAATTTTTCCATACTTAAATTATACCTCACAACTCAAAAAAAACCAACAAAAAAACGTAAACTTGACGTTTACGTTTTCATTTTTATTATGCTTTTTGCCCGTTTATATGGAACCGGCGACGAAAATGATGAAACCTGTTTATCAATTCTTATAATTTCGCCCTCAACAAGTTGGTTGCTATTGTCATAAACAAAACAAATATCCCCAACTTTAGCTGACACAATTTGACACTTAAACCAGCTTTCTTTATTAACATCATTTCCGGTAAGAAACTTAACCTTTGCAAAGTCGCAAACATCAAAACTGCCTAAGTTTCCGCCAGCCATTGAATGAATCATAACTTCCCCCTAAATATACCAAAGTGAAAGAGCAATTAAAATTTGAGCGCCATAATAGAAGGCTAAATTGAAATAATAGAAAGTTACTTTTTGTTTATCAGTTTTGTTTCCAAAATAAATATTCATTAAAACTATATCGCTTAACCAGAACAAAACAAAACCAACAACTAACATAATTGCAACTGCAACGCTTCCGTTAATTATTGCCATAATACTTTCGGCAACAACTAATGAAACAAATGTTGCGTAAAAAGGCATTCCGTAAGTGAGCTTACCATAGTCAAGTTTACCTATCACCTTGTTACCAAAGAAGAATACAAGCCCAAGAGCAATAGCAACTAAAATAACCCACCACCTAAAGCCAAACATAACAATCATTCCAGCAAGATAGAAACAGTGAGCAACAGCAAAACTAAGCCCACCAACAAGCGTTAAAACCTCAGATTTTGCTTGCATTTCTTTCATATCAGGAAGAGCTAAAACAATATCACCAACTAGGCTGGCAACAAGCCCCATAACAACTAGAAAACTAGGCAAACTAATTCCCCTGTTATAAATCGCTCCCATTCCTAAAAGAATAAAACAAAATGAAGCAATCGCTTTAAGCGCAAGTGATAAAATGCCTCTTTGCCCCTTACTTAAAACAATAAATAAAGTTGCAGAGCAAACAGCTAAAACTAGAAAAATCCAAAACATTATTCCCATAAACAAATCCTCCTATAATCAGTATAACAATGTTTGATTATTTTTCAAAATCTTTTAACAAAAAGTTTTTAACAAATTCTCTTGCAAATGGTGCAAATTTATGTTAATATAATTCCGTGCCGAAATGGCGGAATGGCAGACGCACACTTTTGTCAAAAAGAGTCGTGCGCTTTCATTCCTTACTATTACAGCAAACAAAAGATTATGCCGAAATGGCGGAATGGCAGACGCACACGACTCAAAATCTGCTAGGGCTGATACTGAGCCATACCGAGAAAACAATTTAATATTAGCCCATCATCGGGATGTGGCGGAATGGCAGACGCGACAGACTCAAAATCTGTTTCGGGCAACTGAGTAAGGGTTCAAGTCCCTTCATCCCGACCAAATAATACCAAACAACACCAGTTTGGTATTTTTTTATGCCGATAAATAAATTGCCCAAACTTTTTTCGCTCTTCAAAGTTTCCTCAATTTTTGCTTTTGATACAAGTTATTTAATTTTTATTGTACAGATTTTTGCAACAACAGTTGCTTTATTATTTTTTCTTGTTTGATTGAGATTTCCTCAAATTTTCCTCAAATCAGTATTATTTTTGCTAAATGTTAATTTTATCAAATACTTTTACAACATTAGTGTTTTTTGTGTTATCAAATTCTGTTTCAATGTTTTTATCAACTTTCTCTATACTTTCAGATTTGAATTTATTGCAAATACTTTTAGCTTCCGTTTCGAGTGCCAACATTTTTGCAACCCTCTCGCCAGTTATAATTCTTTGCTCATGTGATATGTGAATGTAAAAATCGCTTGTTGTCTTGTAAGTTGAATGTCTTAACCATTCTTGCACTTCTTTTAATGTAGCACCATTGGCAAGCAGATTAGTAGCACAAGTATGTCTTAGCCCATGAAAATGAATGTCAGTAATTTCTGCTTTCTCACATACGGTATGAACATATCTTGAAATTCTATCTGGCTTTAATAGGTTGCCCTCATTGTCAACAAAAACAAAGTTCTAATATTGTCTATTATAATTATTAAGCTTTTTCTTTTCTTCTA
>JAFZXQ010000014.1 GCA_017616705.1 Clostridia bacterium
GTAAGCGAGCCATTGTTATCTAATAAACTATCATCAATAACTAAGGCGTCAGGCTTAACTTCGTTAAAAGTTGTTAAAAAGTTTTCGTAATTAAAACTATTTTGATCTTTATGAATAATATTAAGATCAATTCCCTTAAAATTTTGTTTAATTATTTCAACTTGTTGCTTATTGCCATAACTTAAAACATAAAAGCCCATAAATTTAACCTCTCTGACCATTATTTTAACATACTTTTTACTAAAATCAAACAAAATATTCAAAAATATTCAAAAATATTCAAAAATATTTTGACTGAATTGTTGGATATATTAAACTAAACGTTAATTATGGCTAATATTTATTTGTTAATATAATAATATATGTTATAATCAAATTAATAAAACGTGCTTTAAAACTAATGAAAAGGAGGGAAATTTAATGAAAGCGAAAAAAGTTATAAAAGGGATTTTGCTTTCTATTTTGTCAGTGTTTTTAGTCATTGTTTTAGTTGTTGCTGGCTATTTGGTTTATGTTATTGCAAGTTATTCAAGAATTGCTGATAACCAAGCCCTAACCGTTAAAGCAATTTCAAGCACTGATGTTGCTCACGTTGGAACAGAATATACTATTGTTACTCAAAATTTAGGCTTTGGAGCCTATACTGCTGACTTTACTTTCTTTATGGATGGTGGAACTCAGTCAAGGGCAAAGAGCAAGGAGAGCGTTATTGATTGCATAACGCAAGGCGCTGATACGGCGATAACTTACAACCCAGACTTTGTTTTATTCCAAGAGGCTGATACTGATTCAGACAGAAGCCACCACGTTAATCAACAATTACTTCTTGAAGAAAAGTTTGCTGATTATTCAGCTGCGTTTGCAGTTAACTACCATTCAGCATTTTTGATGTATCCAATTTTTGACCCTCACGGAAAATCAAATAGCGGAATTGAAACATTTTCAAAACTAAATATAACTTCATCAGTTAGAAGAAGTTTGCCAATTTCAACATCATTTTCTAAATTCTTAGATCTTGATAGGTGCTATTCAGTTTCAAGAATTCCTGTTGAAGGCGGAAAAGAATTAGTTATTTATAACGTTCATCTTTCAGCTTATGGCGGTTCACCAGAGATTAGAACGGCGCAAATGACTATGCTTTTTGATGATATGCAAAAAGAATATGAGCAAGGAAATTACTGCGTTTGCGGTGGCGACTTTAACCACGATTTCACCGGCAACTCAACCCAAATTTTAAGCGGTAGCGAAAGCGTTGATTTTGGTTGGGCTCAACCATTCCCAGCAGATTTGCTTGCTAATTATCCAAACGTAACAAGAGCAATAAATTATACTTGTGGTGAACAAAAAGCAACTTGCAGAAACTGCGACGTTCCTTATGGTGAAGATTGCTTTACTATTATTGTTGACGGATTCTTAGTAACAAGCAATGTTAATGTTAATTACCTTGAAAACGTTCAAAAAGAGTTTGTTTATTCAGACCACAATCCAGTTGTTATGGTTTTTGAATTAGCATAAAATAAGCAATAAAAAAGAGCATTCAATGCTCTTTTTTGTTGCTTTAAACTCTTTGTTGTTGTTCTTGTTCGTGTTCGATTTCAGGCCCTTGTTCTTTATGTTCTGGCAATATTTCAGGCTCTGGCTCTTCTTGGAATAAATAAGGATTTTCTTTGCGAACATCGTCGATTTCTTTTTGGCTTACTATCGTTATTGATGGGCCATCATCATTTTTACTTTCTTCAGATTCTGGTTTTGAAAATCTTTCGATTTCTCCATATTTATTAATTCTATATGTAGAGTTTGTTTGTTGTTGGCTGCTATTAATATTTGAAGCTCCTTGAGGCTCACCAAAATTTCTTTGAATATCAATAAATCTAGATGGCTTAAATGAAGAAATAGCCCTAGCGGTTGGCATTATAATTGGGGTAAATTCAAGAGGAGAATTTAAAAAATTTTTAAATGATTCTATCGATTTACCGACCGATTCAAATGTCTGTTTCAATAAATCTGTTATATGTAGCGCTCTTTTAGGGCGTTCTGTTTTTATGTTTTCTATTGGCCTTGTTGTAATAGTTGTATTAGGCTGTTGAGTGATGGTGGGTTTTGGTTGGATTGTTGTTGCCTGTGTCTGTTCAAATTGACTAGGTTGCCTGATTGGTTGAATAGGCTGAACTTGTTGAGCTTGACGAACACTTTGTTGGCTATCAACAAGATAGTGACCTTCAGTGTAACTAGGAAGCCTTTGATTGCCTAAAAAAACCTCATTTCTCTCCAATCTACCTAGTTGCGTATTAACTGATACAGTATTAAAATCTCCAACCTCGTTAATTATAAGCCCCATAGCTTCAGCGTTTGGGTTTATATTTTTAAATATATCATTTAGATAAGTATATGTTGCAAGGTCATGTAAAGATGGGCTTGTTGTTAATCTATGGTTGCTAACATTGGGGTCGTGTGGATGAGTGTGACCGTGAATAATAACAGGCGATTTGTGACCAGAATTATAAAAATAATCATTCATTACATTAAGAAGATTGTCTGATATATGTGCTTCAACATCTGAGTTGTTGGCCTGAGCGGTTCTTAATTCATTTTCAAAATCTTTTTTATCATAAACGACATCTTCAACAATAACGTTACCATTTTCATCTTTATAACCAAGCATAAAGAAAGCAAGTTCAGCGACGGTGCGTCTATCTCTTTGTTGATCTATTGTTTCTTGAAAGAAACCTAATTCATTTTTAAATTTTTCATCAATAATAATCTGTTCTGAACCTTGAGGTAAATTATTTGTTGACATTGTTGCACGTGCATATAAAGCAGGATTATTTCCTATAGTTGATAATCCATGGTTAATAACATTTTGCAAACCCTGATTACGTAAGGTTTGTAAGGTATTATTATAGTCAGCTGTTGTTAGATTTCCATTTTGATCTGGCATATAAATCTCCAATTAATTTAATTCTAAAACGAAAACGGAATATATGTCAAACATTTTAATTATTTTAAAGAGGAAAGGCCTGTTTTATATTAACCAATTCATTGTTAAATCCTTATAGACGAAAAAAGAAGTTTTTTACACAAGGTAAACAACTTCTTTTGGCGCGCCTATCAGGATTCGAACCCGAACTAATGGTTCCGAAGACCATCGTGCTATCCATTACACTATAAGCGCAAGTTGATTTTTATTAAGTTTTGATAATTTTAAAAAGTGCAAAAATTTTATTTTTGCGCGCATTTTTTAATTTAAATGCACCGATTTTGCAGTTTTTAATATTTAATAATACTATTGCAGTTTTTGCATATTTTATAAATTTGCGTGATAGTATGTACTTTATAAAAATGCAATTTTTAAAATTAAAATGTAAAAAATATTTAAAATTTAATGATTTTTTACATAATATTTTTAATTTTTGCATTTTAAATAAAATATTGTTTTTGCAAAAATTGGATTACTACTTTAATTTTACTACAATCTTTTTAATTGTCAATAGTTTTTATAAATCGTCAGCATCTTGCGTTGGTTTTTCTTTGGGGGTAATAGGCTTACCTGTGTATGAACCGTTGGGATCGAAATTTGTTGATTTATATTTTTTCTTCATGCCTTAATTATATTATTATATTATTTTTTTATAACTTGAAATAGTGGGCGGGGAGTGGTAAAATAAAAGTATGAAAGAGCGAACCCAAAAAATTTTATCTGCGATTGTTAATAGCGGTGTTTTTATTAGCAACATTGACGAGCTTTTTGATATTTATACCGAAAACGAAATTCAAAATTATGAAGACATTTTTGAATGTAAAAGAGATTTCGCTAATTTTATTAATTCAGTTAAGGATAAATTTTTAGATTATTCTGAAGATAAAGATATTGAAATTAAGCGCGCTGCGTCTTCAGCTGAACTTTATGTTGTTTATTATGGCGTTAAATTTTCAAAACATGTTAGATTAGAAAGCGAAAGGTTTTCAGACGCCGTTTTAAACATAGCGAAGGAAAATGGTTTTAAGAAGATTTTAGACGTTGGGTGCGGCCAACTTGCTTTATCTTCAATTTATCTTGCTAAAAATGGGCTTAACGTGACTTGTGTTGACCCAGAACTTGCATTTAGCAATAAAACTTTTGAAAACTTAGGCGTTAAAGCGATAAAAGGTTTATTTGAAGATGTTGATTTAAGTGAGTTTGATTTGATTGTTGCAAAAAAGCCATGCCCTTCAATTAAAGAAATTGTTTTTACTTGTGATTCTAAAAAGATTCCGTTTTTTGTTGAACTTTGTGATTGTAATGCGCCAAACGGAAGAAAACTTGATTGGATACCAATTTTAGAAAGTGAAACCCAAATAAAACATTGTGGCGATTATGTTTTTAGCCCATTATTAAAAACTACGGCAGCTGATTTTGGGTTAGAGCAGGGGGAGAAAACGCTTCACGACGTTATTATGCAAAGATTATTATAAATAGTGTTTTATTTTATTGATTTTGTTTGCTGTTTTAGCGTTTGTTGCATATAATTTTTAAAGTGACTGATATAAAAAAGAAAAGGTTAGTAACAAAAATTGAAGTTCTGCTAATTTGTTTAGCAGTTGTTTTTATTGTTTGTCAGGTTATTCTTGACCTTGCAATTCCTGGGTTTATGAGCAATATAACAAAACTCATAAAACAAACAGATACCCAGGTTCCGCAAATTCTTTCTGAAGGCGGGTTGATGATTCTTTGCGCGATTGGAAGCGGACTTTGCTCAATTATTGTTGGTTTTGCTATGGCAAGACTTAGCGCAGGGGTAACTAGAAACATTAGAAACAATATTTTTGTTAAGGTCAGTGAACTTGGGGTTAGCGAGGTTCAAAAGTTTAGCACGGCTAGCCTTATAACCAGAACAACTAACGACGTTAGACAAGTTGCGATGTTTATTGCGTTTGGGCTTCAAGTTATTATCAAAGCGCCAATTATGGCAACTTTAGCCATTGTTAAAATTGTTGGGAAAAGTTGGGAACTAAGCCTTGCAACAATGGTTAGCGTTGGGTTAATGCTTGTTGTTTTCTTAATGGTTGTTTTGTTTGTTATTCCTAAGTTTAAAAAGATTCAAACGCAAACTGATGAACTTAACAATGTTGCAAGAGAAAACCTGCTTGGGATAAGGGTTGTTCATGCTTTTAATGCCGAAGATTTTGAACAAAATAAGTTTGAAAAAACAAATAGTAATTTAACGAAAACAAACCTTTTTGTTGGAAGGCTAATGAGCGCGGTTAATCCGTTTATGAGTTTTGTTATGAACGGGCTTTCGCTTGTTATTTTTGTTATTGGTGCGTTTTTAATTAATAGCGCTGGAGACCTAGAAAAAATCGGTGTTTTTGGCGATATCGTTGTTTTCTCAAGTTATGCAATTCAGGTTGTTATTAGCTTTATGCTTTTAGCAGTTATTCTCTTTATTCTTCCTAGGGCGATTGTTAGCATGCGAAGAATTAATGAGGTTTTAAAAACGAAATCAACTATTGTTTCAGGAGATGGAGATTTTGAAACTAGCGCTGTTGGCGAAATCGAATTTAATGGCGTTAGTTTTTCTTACCCTGGCGCAAAAGAAAAAGTTTTAGAAGATATTTCATTTAAAGCAGATAGGGGACAAACAATAGCAATAATCGGGTCAACGGCCAGCGGAAAGAGCACGCTTGTTAACTTGCTTGCTAGGTTTTATGACCCAACAAATGGTGAAATTCTTGTTGATAATGTTAATATTTCAAATTATAAACTTGAAGACCTTTATAACAAGATTGGTTATATTTCTCAAACGTCAACGATTCTTTCAGGAACGATTTATGATAATGTTAGTTTAGGTAATGGATCAAACGGAAAGCCAAGCAGGGAAGATGTTTTAGAGGCTATTAAAATTAGCCAAGCGGAAGACTTTGTTTTAGCAAGAGAGAAAAATATTGATGATGATATTAACCAAGGCGGAACCAACCTTAGTGGCGGTCAAAAACAAAGGCTTAATATTGCTAGGGCGATTGCTAAAAAGCCAGAAATTTTAATTTTTGATGATAGTTTTTCTGCGCTTGATTATAAAACAGATAAGTTGCTTAGAAAGGCTCTTAAAAAAGAACTTAGCGGAACTACAATTGTTATTGTTGCGCAAAGGATTGGAACAATTAAAGACGCTGATTTAATACTTGTTTTAGATAACGGAAAAATTGTTGGAAAAGGAAGCCATAAAGAACTTCTTAATAGTTGCAATGTTTATAAAGAGATTGCTTTAAGCCAACTTAGCGAGGAGGAACTCAAAGATGGCTCAAGGTAATAAAAGAAGAGATCCTAGAATCGCTGAAAAGCCTAAGAATTTTAAGGCTAGCATGGGCAAACTTTTGCAAATTTTAAAAGGCAATTATGGTTGGATAATTTTTGCGTTAGTTTTAGCCTGCGCAGGAACAGTTTTAACAATTTTAATACCAAACAAGATTCAAGAAATGACTAATGTTATTAGTGAGGCTGTTCCTGTTATGGAAGATGGCGTTTTAACTAACACGGGTAAAAGCGTTAATTTAAATGCTATTAGTCATATTGCTTTAATCGTTTGTATTTTCTTAGTTTCAAGTTATATTTTCTCATTTACGCAAGGCTTTATTATGCAAAGCGTGACTCAACGTTTTGCTAAAAAATTAAGAAGCAAACTTTCATTAAAAATTAATTCACTTCCTTTAGGGTTTATTGATAAACACGAAACAGGCGATATTTTAAGCCGAATAACTAATGATGTTGACACGCTCGGCCAAGGGCTAAGCGAAAGCTTATCAACATTTGTTACTAGCATTGTTCAAATTGTTGGAACAATGGTTTTAATGTTTATAACAAACTATATTCTTGCTATTTGCGCTATTCTTTCAGCGATGTTTGGGTTTGTTTTTGTTGTTTTAATTGCAAAGAAATCTCAAAAGTATTTTAGGCTTCAACAAGAAGGTTTAGGCAAGGTTAATGGGCATATTGAAGAGGTTTATAGCGCTCACACAACAATAAGGGTTAACAACGCTCAAAATGAGGTTTATTCTAAGTTTGATAAACTTAATAATAACCTTTATAACAGCGCGTGGAAAGCTCAATTTTTAGGCGGACTTATGGGGCCAATTATGGGCTTTATCGGAAACTTTGGATATGTTGTTGTTTGTGTTGTTGGCGCGATTTTGGCATTTAACGGATTAACAAGTTTTGGAGTTGTTATTGCCTTTACTATTTTTGTTAGGTTGTTTTCTAATCCGCTAAACCAAATAGCGCAAGTTTCATCAAGCGTTTTAAGTTCTGTTGCGGCTGGGGAAAGGCTTTTTGAGTTTATTGATGAAAAAGATTATCCTAATGAAGATGAAAAGAAAACCGTTGTTTGCGGTGAAAATGGAAGCGTTGAATTTAAAGACGATTGTATTGGTTACTCTAAAGATAAAGAGATAATTCATAACTTTAATTGCTCGGTTAAAGCAGGGCAAAAGGTTGCGATTGTTGGTCCAACGGGCGCTGGAAAAACAACAATTGTTAACCTTTTAATGCGCTTTTATGAAGTTAATTCTGGTGATATTTTAGTTGATGGGGTCAGCATTAAAGATATGACACGAGATTATGTTCATAATCTTTTTGGCATGGTTTTACAAGACACGTGGATTTTTAACGGAACAATTAAAGAAAATATTATTTATAACCAGAAGAATGTAACAGATAAACAAGTTGAAGAGGCTTGCGCTGCCTGTGGACTTGACCATTTTATTAAATCACTTCCTAAAGGATATGACACCATTTTAGATGAAAAAACTTCAGTTTCGGCTGGGCAGAGGCAGTTATTTACTATTGCTAGAGCAATGGTTCAAAATGCACCAATGTTAATTTTAGATGAAGCAACGAGTTCGGTTGATACGCGAACAGAGCAGATGATCGCTAATGCTATGGATAACCTTATGAGTGGACGAACGAGTTTTGTTATTGCTCATAGGCTTTCAACAATTAAAAATGCTGATTTGATTTTGGTTTTAAACGATGGAAATATCGTTGAAAGCGGAACTCATGATAGCCTGATAGCAAAGGGGGGCTATTATAAAACACTTTATAACAGTCAGTTTGAAGAAGTTTAAAAACAACCGCCAAGCATAATGGCGGTTTTTGTTTTTAATTGACAATAATAAAATTATGTTATATTATTTATATAGAGGGAAAACTATGCTTTTTGGAAAAGGGTTTAACATTTTTAAACTTATAGGGATAATTATTAGCATTGCAATTGTTGCAATCCTTATTTTCAAGGGGAATATTAGCGAGGCTATCGGCAGATAATGAAAAAACATAGAACCTTGAAATTTTTTATTTCTCTTGGTTTGATCGTGCTAGTTTTGGCTGGCATTTTTGTTGGTGGTTATTTTATTCTTGATAAAGCCGTTGTTCCTAAATATTTCGGCAAGTTTGGAATTAACAACATGAGCGAACTTGTTGGGATGATGACAACGCTTTATTCAAATAAAGATGAAGATGATATAGTAACTTATGGTTATACTGAAAATGACAGAAATGTTGCTGAAAGCAAATTAATTGAAAAAGGAATTCCTGCGCTTTCTAATGGGCGCCTTGATTATAACTCTTTTGCTAGTGGTGATTTCGAGATTGCGGCAAACAGCGTTATTATGTTAACCGATAGGGAGCTTGCTAGCGTTATTAACGAAATGCTAAAAACGGGAATGTTAGCAGATAGGTTGCCTAACCTTAAATATATCAACACGCTTAACATGGAAATGCTTGAGCTTATTATAACGCCTGAAAAAATTGACGGAGTTTTAAATGAGAATAAAGCAGACGTTAAGTTTACTATCAAAATAGATACAACTTCAATTCGTGGGCAGATGGCAGTTGAAATGGGAATGCCATTATTCTTACTAAATATGATTGTTCCTAAAACTCTTTATTTAACTAATACTGTCACTTTAACTAATGATGGCGGAGAATGGTCATATGTTGGCGGAGATATTGGAATAAACGGCAAAACAACTGAAAAAAGTAAGATCTTATTAAATCTTTTAATTAGCTTTATCTTCCCAGCAGAAGATGAGATGACAACTGAAAAGTTGCAAGAAAACTTAGGGGAAGTTTTAGTTAAGTCAACTGATATGTTAGGTTCAATTGAATTTTCAGATAATATAAATTCAATAAATCAAAATGGAGTTGTTGTAACAACAAAATAAAATAAAAATGGATAAAACAAAAGAAAAAATAAAGAAAGATAATATTTTTGTTAGATGGGCAAAGTTAGCAACCCCGCATAAGGGTTATATGACTGGGCAAATTCTCTTTTATTGTGGTTATACTGCGTTTTTGAGCATTATAACCATTTTTGCTGCTCAAACAATAAACTATATGTATGCTGGCAACTGGACGATGGCCTTTATCTTTTTAGGTCTTGAGCTTTTTACAATTGTTGCGCGCAATGTTTTAATTCATTTTGAAGTTTTGTTTTCTGGTAAACAAGTTATGTATATTCGTAACAGAGTTTCAAACAAAATATACAACAAAATTTTGTCATGTAAGAATAGGGAACTTAATGATTTAAGTAAAGAAAAAATAATAAACATAGCTCTTAATAACCAACAGCACATTTCTGAATTTCCAGATAAAATTGCAAACGTTATAGGTTATACTTTCCAGGTTGTTTTAACGCTTGCAATCGTTTTTAGCGCAAACTGGATTGCTGGTATTTTGGTAACCATATTAGGCATTATAAACTTTTTTGCTTATTATAGGTTTAACAAAAGATTAGGCAATTTATTGCGTTCTAGATACGAAAAGAAAGACGACATGTTTAAATCTTATTCTAAAATAATTGATGGTAAGGCAATAATTAACGAATTAAATGGTTCGAAAAAATATGAAGGCGAAATCTTAAATAATGTTGATTCCTTTTCAAATTACTATGCAACTTATTATACGGTTAACTCATATAAGGCAAACCTTCATTTTGCATTCTGGAATGTTATTGTTTATGCTATCTCCGCCTTAATGTTATATTTTGTTAGCGATGGGCAAATGGATATTGCCGTTTATTTGGTTATTGTTCCATATCTTAAAACTTGCACTGAAAAGTTAAATGCGCTTTTTGATAAAACAAATGATATTGAAAATATGCGTGTTGACGTTGACAGAATAAACGTTATATTAAATTTAAGCAACCAAGAACTTATTGAATATGGAAATCTTAACCTTGAACAAAATGAAGAATATAACCTTGGTCTTCTTGACGTTTGCGAGTATAAAAAGGCCGGCCAACCATTTGATATGAAAAACATTAACATGAACTTTAGAATTGGTGAAATTAACGTTGTTAAGGGTGAAAAGGGAAGTGGTAAGCGCGTTATCTTTGATATGCTAAGGCGATATAACAGGCCAGATAGTGGGCGCGTTATTCTAGATAACCTTGACCTTTATGACTATAACGAAAAAACCTTTAAAACCCATATAACATATTGTGCGGCGCACCCTAAGTTTATTGACGGAACTATTAAGGAAAACCTTAATATAGTTCAAGAAGATATGCAAGTTATTGAAACAATGTGTGAGAAGTTGGGCATTAAGGAAGAAATTGAATCGCTTGCAAACGGCTTTAATACTAAGATTTCAGATATAGATTCAAGTTCAATTCTCTTTATGCTTGGGCTTGTTAGGGCACTTCTTACTAACTGTAAAATTTTAATGGTTTATGAGATTCCTAATGACGTTCCTGCTAGGTTTAGAGCAAACGTTAACAACTTCTTTAAAGATGTTGAAACCGATAAAACAATCATTTTATTTACGCATACTGATACTTATGATTCAATTGCTCAAACCGTTTATAAGGTTGAAGATGGCAAAGTTGAGAAGATAAAATAAAAGACGCATATAGCGTCTTTTTTATTTTTCATTTTCTTCATCATCATTATTGGGTTGGTCGTTAAGATCTGAGCCGAAACAATCTTTCCATTTCTTTTTAAAGTCTATAATTTTCAAAAAGTAATCAGCGTTCCAACTAGATGTTTTGTAAATCATAATGTCATTAAGCATATTGTTCATTTCGGTTTTACAATGCTGAATATTTTGCAAATTTTTAGTTAGATTAGCACCATTTTTTAAATGTTTGCTTATTTCTTTATTAAGTTGTTGATAAAATGAACTTTCAGAGAAAAAGCGAGAGTCTTTATTGTTATCTAGCCTTTTATCAAGGTCAACTTCGCTTATTAAGGCGATTTCATCTATTTTATCGTCTTCAACTGGGTACCATTTACCAAGGTTTAAATAGTCTCTGTAAAATACGCAGGGATTGCCATTATCATCATATAAAATGAGAAAAATTTTGCCCCAGTCATCACCATCATCATTACATAAAAGTAACTTCATTTTTTACCCCCAGCACATTATATTGCAAGAAAAAGCCAAAGTCAATAGGGGATTGTTAAATTGTTTTGTTCTCTGCGATTTTAAGGGAAGAAAAAAGTTTCACCATTAATGATGAAACTTATTTGGCGTTCCCTGCGAGAATCGAACTCACAACTGGCCCTTAGGAGCGAGCCCCCAAAGGCTAATTTTATTCACTCAGTTTAATAAAGAAAAGTGCGTAAAATCAAGGGTTTTAGCGTATTTAATAATCAAAATTGTATTAAACAAAAAGTGTCCAATTTAACGCAATTTTTGGTACACTTTTTACAGATTTGGGCTCACTTTTTTCCCAAGTTTCTCAAAATACTCAGATTTTGGGATCACTTTTTTCTAGCAATTTTATTATAATAAAAAAGCCGTCTAATTGCAAACAATTAAACGACAAGTCCGACCAAAATAAGATGCCATCGTATTTTCGCCGAAATTAATACCTATTACAAGGTGTAAACTTTGGCTCGACTCGTTCACCGCCATTGGTCTTAATTGAAACATATTTTGCAGTATTAGTTCCATCGTTGAATATTACAAGCATTATATCGGCTTGTACACAACAAACAAGTATAACATGCCAAACTCCATTGTCGTCAATAAACATATCGTTTAAGTGATTTTGCACAATAGCATTTTCACCAGAGAGATGTTCACGAAAGTTTATAAAGTGTTCATGTTTCAAAAGCACAGCCCTTTGAATAAAATATTCGTGCTCGATACCCTCACCAAAATCAAGTTTATTCCTAAGTATTCTGGCATTAGCTACATTCTCAATAAATTTTGCTTTCATAAGCCCTCCAAATGTGTGTGTACTATACCTTAATAATCGCTTAATTGCAAGTCATTTGAGAATAATAAATAATTTGCTAATTCCTTGATTTTCTCTGGACTTTAATAGGTTTTAATGGTAATGTGTTGTGCTAACAAAGGGAGCACAAAATGGAAAAGAAAGTTCATGTATATTTCGGTAGTAACTTACGAGAAAAGAATGTAAAACTTGCAACATTTGATACAATTGACGAGGCTGACGAATTTGTAATGGCAGTTGTCAAAGCAATGAAAATGAAGCACTCATATATAAGGAAAACAAAGCAATCCGAAGATTGTTATTGGTATGATTATGGTAGTTACTCAAAATTCTTTACAGTCATAAAAGAAGATGTCGATACTTATAAATAAAAAACAACCATAGCGGTTGCTTACTTTTGGAAAATCTTTTTACATATCTCATAAGTGATAATAATAGCCTGGTCGACTTGTAAATTAGCGAGCCGACCTTTTTCTTGGTCTAAATCAAAATATTCTCGCCACTTTTCTTTTGAAAACTCTTTCACAAAGACATCTTCTTTTTCGCAAATCTTGATAAGTTGTAATTCTTCCTCAGCAGTTATCTTTCTATTTGATAATTGCTCACGTACAAGTTCTTTTATTTCTTCCATGCATGCCTCCGTTATCTTAACTTGAATGCTTCTTTACACACCTTGTGAGTATGTATAATGTATTCCTCAATATCGATTTTATGTAACTTATTTATATTATCCAACAA
>JAFZXQ010000015.1 GCA_017616705.1 Clostridia bacterium
ATTTTATTTAAAAATTTCATATTATCCTATCGTGAAAAAGCCTGCTGAACCAATAATATCGCTATCGATTTTTTTCTTCTTTTTATAACTTCCACGCGTTTTTTTCTGCATTCCGCTGTTATCGCTAACCTTTTTTGCAGTTTTTGCAACAGCTTTGTAATCACTAACTTGAGCAATATTATCTTCAAAATCTGACATTGAAAAATCTTCTTCAGGCTCAACAATTTTAGCAACTTCGGCCTGTTTATTTTTTTCTTCTTCAGCCTTTCTTAACTCTTGAGTTTTCCTAAGCAACCTATCAAATAAAGATTCTTTTTGTTCGCCTGCCTCTCTAGTTTCCCTTCCCATATCTCTATCTAATATAGTTTTATATCCTGCTCTTGCGCCTAAATATTTTCTCGTTTGACTCTCAACGCCGCCAGGTACATTTTCAAGCTCACCATCTTCAAAATCATTACGTTTGTTAACCTTATCCTCGGCTTCAGGTTCGTCATAATTTTCATTTAAAATAGAATCATTAATTCTCGTTCGCCAATTTTTATAATATTTCATATCAGCAAGGTTTTTCCCAATAATCCCTCGCTTCTTTATATCAGGAGAAATATTAAGTTCTTTTTTAACCATGCTTTGAGCATCTTTCCCTGAAACAACAGGGCGATCAACATTGGCCCTTTCTTTAGCAACCATCTGCTCAAATTGCGCCTTTTTCTCTTGAACAACTTGTTCGTTATGGCTTTCATTTACAGCCGAAAGATATGCTTTCCTTTTTATTTTATCCCCTATTTTGCCGAACATAATTTCCCCTTTGCAAAATAATCTAATGATATTATACCCTACATTTAATTTTATAGCAAATAAATTAAACAAATATCATTTTATCTTTTGGTAAAATTTACTAAAAATTGAACATTTGTTCTAATTTTATTGCAAACCATTATGTTTTTGTTTAAAATATAATTATGAACAATTTAGTTGCAGTTGGCATATTAATCGCCCTGATTAATAATAAAAGGATAAGCTCTAGAGATTTAGCGGAAAAATTTGAAGTTTCGCAAAAAACAATCTCTAGATATATTTTAAGCCTGATTAATTCTGGAATTCCTATAACCTGCCACCAAGGTAAAAATGGTGGAATTGAAATTAGTGATGATTTTGTTTTAAATAAAAACTTCTTAACCGAACAAGAAATTGCAAGGCTTTTATCTTTAATTAAAACCTGTGGAATTGAAAATATTGATGCACTTAGCAAAAGCGCATCAACAAAACTATTGCAGTCATTAAATAATGTTAAAACAAAACCTGAAAACAATTTGATTATTGACGATATCCCCTGGGGAGCGCAAGAAAACAACTTTAAAAAATATAAAGACCTAATTGGCCTTTGTTCACAAAACAATGTCATAAACTTTAACTACACTGCTCTTAACGGAAACCAAACTAAAAGGCGCGTAAGCCCCTATGCTGTTGTTAAAAAAGATGGAGTTTGGTATCTTTACGGATTTTGTGAAAAGAGAAATGATTTTAGATTATTTAAGTGTTCAAGAATTTCAAACTTAGAAAAACTTGATGAAAAATTTGAAAGAAAAAATATTGATTTACTAAATAAACCTTGGCTTAAAGGTGGAGTTTTTAACTCAAAAATAACGCTAAGGTTACAAGTTAATAAATCAATATTATCTGATGCGCCTGAATGGCTAGAAAACGTTAAAATACTTAATTCTTTTGAAGATGAAGTCATCATTGAAGGCGAAGCGATTAACACTTTGGGGCTTATTACAAAAATAATAAGTTATAATTCAAAAATAACAGTTTTAAGCCCAAAAGAAATAGCCTCTAATGTTTGCCATGCTTGCAAAACAATATTGCTTAATTATGTTTAATTAAAGTATGTTAGTTATAAGGTCTTGGTTAATTTTTACCTCGCCATAAAAAGAGGTTTCGGCAATTTCAACAAGCTTTGAAACAAGATAGTTTATATCGCCTATTTTATCACCCCAAAAATAGTAAGCAAGCGAACCAGGAACGGTGTTAATTTCGTTTAAATAAAGTCTTTTACGTGATTTATCATAGATAAAGTCAATTCTTATAACTCCACTTAAATTTAAGAGATTAAAGGCTTCATAAGAATATTTTTTTATTAAACTGCTAATCTTTGGGTTAATTGAAGAACTTTCTAATTTAACGTTTTCTGGGGCCTTTGATTTAATTGGCGATTTTTTGTTAGAACCAATATATTTATCTTCAAATGTTAAAATCTCATGAACTTTTTTAGGCTCGCTAATTTCAGAAACAAGTGGGTTGCTTCCACTAACTCCAATAACTGAGCAATTGAATTCGCTAAAATTTTCAATGGCCCTTTCAACTAAAAATTTATTATCAAATTCAAGACTAAGGTTAATTGCGCTAACAACATCTTTAATTGTTTTACAAATCGTTATGCCAATGCTACTGCCCTGCCTTGCTGGCTTAACTATAACAGGAAATTTTAAATTTTTAATAGCGTCAAGAATTTTTGTTGGCGCATTTTCCCACTCATTTTTATAATAAAACAAACAATCAATAACCGGAATTTTTGCAGACTTTAAAACTAGTTTTGAAATAACCTTATCATATCCAACCGCCTGCCCACAAACGTTTCCTGCGCTAACAGGAATCTTACAAAATTTGAGCAGTGCAACAAGGCTCCCATCTTCACCGATTCCACCGTGAGTTGCTAAAATTGCGGCGTCAATTTTTATGTTCTTTTTAAATATTTTTTGCTTATAAACTAAAATCGGTTGCCCAAACTTAAATTCGGCTGGTTTTAGTTTTTTGTTTTCTTTTGGATTTTTAAAATCACCTGATTGGCATTTTCCTTCAACGATAAACAACTCATTTTCTCTGCTCAAAAAAAGAGGAATTAAATTAAATTCCTCTTTCGTAAACCCATTTAAAATTTGCATCGCTGAAATTATGCTAATCTCGTGTTCTGCGCTTTGTCCGCCAAAAATTAGTGCAACGTTTTTCATAATCCCCCCAAAGCAATTTGCTTTAAGGCACTATGCGTAATTATCAGGCAAATCGTTTTCAAACAAAACAACATCTCCGGCTTTGGCAAAACTATTCAAAACATCAACCGCTTGCTTCGTGCTACCAGATCTTAAAATGTGGCTCTGATCAAATTTAGCATAAATAAGTCCGCTTGAAATGGCTTCATAGTTTATTGAACCATTAATAATAACATAATCCGCAACCTTAGCCATATTTTTGCCTAATTCAAAGTTTGAATTAAATTGATCTTTCCCTAATTCAACAAGCCCAGGAGTTATAATAAATTTCTTGCCTTCAAAGTCTGATAAAACTTCAATTGCCGCATTAGCGCCTTCCTTACTTCCATTATATGCATCATCAATAATAACAAGTGAATTATCGCTAGGAACAAGCGCAAGCCTATGAGCAACCGGCGTAAGTTTGCTGATAGCATGGCCAATTTCTTCAATTGTTAACCCAAGGTAATCAGCAACCATTGCGCAAAGCAAAATGTTTGAAACATTATGTTTTCCTAAAAGAGCGGTTTTACAACGAATATTTTTCTCGCCAATATTTAAAACAAATTCACTTCCGCTTGAAGTTGTTTTAAGCCCTGAAACTCTAACGCGGTCAGTTGTTGAAGTTATATCTGAAAGTTCTTTTTTACCTTCAATTAAGTTATATGCTTCCCTAGTTTTAGCATTATCGCCATTAACAAACATTATTCCATTTGCTTTAACGCACTCGGCAAGTTCTAACTTGGTTTTAACCAAATTTTCTTCTGTTTTAAAAGTCCCAAGATGCTGATTCCCAATTCCAGTTAAAACACCAATTGTTGGGTTAACTAAATCACAAATTTCTTTAATATCACCAACAAACCTAGCCCCCATCTCACAAACAAAAACTTGATGTTTGCTTGAAAGGTTTTCATCAATTGTTTTTGTTATTCCAAGCGTTGTATTATAGCTATAAGGCGAAGCACAAACTTCAAATTTTTCAGCAAGCATTGAAGCAAGAATGTTTTTAACGCTTGTTTTAGCATAACTTCCTGTTACCCCAATTTTAATTAAATTAGGAAACTCATTTAACTTAGCCTTAGCAATTTTGCAATATCTTTTTGCTCTAAGTTTTTCAAAAGGATAAGTTATAAAGTAAGCAATTAAAATAAATATAGGAAGCAAAACAGGAGTTAACCCTATTGCGCCATATTTAAAGTAAGGAATATAAATAGTTGTAAAGTTAAGTAAAAACAATGTTGCAACAAAAATCAAAACGAATAAAACGCCAATTAACCTATTAATTCGCCTAGTATATCTTAGCGGAGTTTTCTTTGTTACTTGGAATTGGTTAACAACAAAAA
>JAFZXQ010000016.1 GCA_017616705.1 Clostridia bacterium
GAGGTTATGCAAAACATTTTAAAAGATTATCAAAACGGAATCTTTTTCAGCCCAACAAGTAAAAGGAACTATACTTATGACAACTTGTTATGTAATGTTTTAGGCTTTGTTAGTTCTGATAGAATAGGCCAAATCGGTCTTGAAGCCTATTATGATAAGTTTTTAAGCGGAGTTAACGGAGAAAGTTTGGTTGAAGCAGATATAAAGGGCAAAACACTTGAAGATTCTTCAACTTATTATATTGAAGCAATTAATGGCTTAAACCTTAATTTAACAATAGATTTTAGAATACAAAAAGCCGTTGAAGAAATCTTAGAACAAATGCAATATAATACCAATTCAAAAAGCGTTTCAGCAATTGTTTTAAATACAAAAACTAGTGAGATTTTAGCGCTTGCGACTTTTCCTAATTTTGATCTTAATAATGTTCCGCGAGATGATGTTAGCGCTCTTATGAATTTAAGCCGCTGCACTCCGCTAACTGATGCTTATGAGCCAGGTTCAACTTTTAAAGTTATAACCTGCGCAATTGCAATGGAATTAGGGCTAACAGGCGAGCATGATTATTTTTATTGTTCAGGCTATAGAATTGTTAATGGCGTTAAAATTAATTGCCATAGACATTCTGGTCACGGCTCACAAAGTTTAGCGCAAGGGCTATCAAATAGTTGCAACTGCGTTTTTATGGAACTAGCCAACAGAATAGGGTTAGATAACTTTTATAAATATCTTGACCTGTTTGGCTTAACTAGCGGTTACGGGATAGATTTTTATGGTGAAGGTAAGGCAGTAACAATGCCTAAAAATTTAGTAACGGCTGCCGATTTGGTTAGAATGGGTTTTGGGCAATCGGTTGCTATAACGCCAATGGGGCTAATTAACGCAGTTAGCGCTATTGCTAATGGCGGCAACTTAATGCAACCATATTTTGTTAAAAGCATAAATAACGGCAATAGCGTTCTCTATGAAAAGCAGCCAACTAAAATAAGGCAGGTTATTTCAAATACTGTTAGCGAAAGTATGAATAGAATGCTTGAAAAGGTTGTTGATGGCGGTGGCGGAAAACGAGCAATGGTTGCTGGGTATAGAATTGCTGGCAAAACCGGCACGGCGCAAAAATATGAAAACAACGCTATTGCTGACGGGAAATATGTTGCTTCATTTATTGGTTATGCTCCTGCTGATAACCCCGAGTTTACTGTTTTAGTTATTGCTGATGAGCCGCAAGGCGCTTATTATGGTGGAGTTGTTAGCGCGCCGGTTGCAGGGGAAATTTTTGAAAAGATTTTTGAAATTGAAAACCTTGAGCCAGGCCAAAGTTATGCTAGTGATCTTTTAAGCCTTGAAAAAACAATAAGCCTTCCTAATTTAGTTGGAAAAACTAAAACCGAAGCGGTAACCGAGCTTAACCTTTTAGGGCTTCAATATCTTATTTCTGGTGATGGTAATGTTGTTTTGGGTCAACTTGACGAACCAGGAACTCTTGTTTATCAAAATGATATCATTTTGCTTATGATGTAATTGGAGGGGTTATGGAATTATTCAAAATGCGACCAAAAGATTATATGATTTATGGAAACAACAAAGAGATTAGTCAAATTTCAAATGACACAAGAAACATTAAGCCAAATTCGTTATATTTCTGCATTAAGGGCGAAAACTTTAATGGTGAAGAATTAGCAAGTGAAGCCGTAAAAAAGTGAAGCGTTGCTATTGTTAGTGAAAACAAACTTAATTTAGATAAATCGGTTACTCAAATAATTGTTCCTTGCGCCAGAAGCGCAATGAGCGAGATGGCAAACAAGTTTTACGGCGACCCTGCTCGCGATATGCTTAAAATTGCCGTAACAGGAACAAACGGTAAAACAACAACTACTATGCTTTTAAATCACGTTTTAACAAAGGCTGGGTTTAAGGTTGGGGTTATTGGAACAAATGGAACGTTAATCAATAATAAAAGTATTAAGTCAAATTTAACAACGCCTGACCCGATTGAGTTTTTCGGCTTACTTGCTAAAATGAAAGAAGAAGGGGTAAACTGTGTTTGTTTTGAAGCAAGCGCTCACGCTTTAAGCCTTCATAAACTTGACGGAATGAAAAGTGATATTGGGGTTTTAACTAATATTAGCCAAGACCATCTTGATTACTTTAAAACAATGGAGAATTATGCTGATGCTAAAGCAAAACTCTTTACAAATAAATTGAGCGCGATAGCGGTTATAAACGCTGACACGCCCCTTGCAAATAAGGTTTATAATAACTGCGAGATCCCAGCAATAAAACTTGGAAGCGCGAGTGGTGATATTTTTATTGAGAGTTTTAACCAAACAAATTCAGGAATCAACTTTGTTGCTAACGTTTATGGCGAAAAAGAACATCTTAACATGAAATTAAACGGCCAATTTAACGCCTTAAACGCCCTAAACGTTTTAGCGATAGGGAAAATACTAGGAATTGACAAAAATATCATCAAAACGGCTTTAAGCGAGGTTAGTGAAGTCCCAGGAAGATTTAACAGAATAGTTAAAAATGGGGTTAATTTTA
>JAFZXQ010000017.1 GCA_017616705.1 Clostridia bacterium
ATTAAGTGTTGATGAAAAATCGCTGTCAATTCCAGCAAGGGCAACATTTCTTTCAGTGTTTGGGTTATATGAATAATAATTAGCGGCAATAGCTGTTCCGTTTATAGCATGACTAACAAAGTCAAGTTCGCTAATTTGGTTTAATTCAATATTATCATAAAGAACATAACCGGTTTCAGTTGCGTTTGTTCCAATTGATTCATAACTTCCATAGTTAAGGTTAAGGGTTAATTGGCTATAAGTTTCTTTAAGCGTTGCAAAAAATAGGTGATATTTAGTCCAAACGCCATCACTTTCAATTGGGTCAGTTTCATATTCAACTGAGTTAGTTAATTTAACAGTTGTTTTAGCATTTTTAGTTAAAACATAGAAAGACAAAACATAATAAGAGTTTTTACCTAAACCGCTTATTTGCATTTGTTCTCTGTTATAAACCTTAGTATGCGCTTCATCACTCTTTTCATTTGGCGCATCTTTAGCAAAAAGACCTAAAACGTAATTATCAACTGAACTTTCAGCATCAAGAAGCGATCCATCACTTCTTGTTGTTGGGTTTGCTAACCCAGTTAGGTTATTAGAATCAAAGCCGTTAATTAAGTCAATTTTAGCATTTGTTCCATTAAAAACAGACGAATCATCAGCGTTTTGATAGTGTGACCATGATGCCGCTATTGAGAAATCGTCAGAATAAATATCAACAGGCGAATAAGCAGCATAGGCTTCTCCAAGTTTAAAGTTGCTAACAACAACTGATAGCATCATAATTAATGCAAAAATTAGGCAACTTAGAGATTTTGTAAAAATAGAATGTTTTTGTTTCATATTTGAGCTTCCTTTTATTTGATAAAATCATTATATATAATTATTTTTAAAAAAGCAATAAAAAAATCAGTTTCCGCTTTAAAAAATAATAAATTTAGCGATTTTTGATAAACTAGTTCTATGAGCATTAAAACAAAATTGCTTTTGATTGTTGGGGGAGCATTTGTTGGTTTTATAAATGGTTTTTTAGGAGCAGGCGGAGGGATAATTGTTGTTCCGCTTTTACAACTTGTTTTAAAAGAAAGCGTTAAGGTTAGTCACGCAACAGCGATTTTTATTATTTTGCCACTTTGCATTGTTTCAAGCCTAACTTATTTGATAGGGGGAGTTTTTGATTATAAAGTTTTTATTCCGTCGTTAGCCGGGTCAATTATTGGGGCACTTATCGGAACGATTGCGCTTGCTAAATTTAAGAGTAATGTTATTGTTTATATTTTTAGCATTTTAATAATTTTTGCGGGGATTGAGATTTTAGTTTTATGACGATTTTTTTAATTGTTTTAGTCAGCATTTTTAGCGGAATTGTTGCAGGAATGGGAATGGGCGGAGGCACCGTTTTGATACCACTTTTAACATTGGTTTGTGGGGTTAGTCAAAAGCTCAGTCAAAGCGTTAATTTATTAGTTTTTATTCCGCTTGCAATAGTTGTTTTAATAATTTATTGCAGGAGAAAATTGGTTAATTTTAAGGGTGTTTGGTTTATAATAATTCCCGGCATTATTGTCAGCCTAATTGGGTCAATTTTTTCGTTAAAAATTGAAAGCCAAACACTCCATTTAATCTTCGGTATTTTCTTGATTTGCGTTGGGTTGTTTTTGTTTATAAAACAAATAGTTTTACATAAACTTAATATTAAAAATAAAAATAAATTGAATTAGGGCTAAATTTAGTTGCCGAATTTGATAAAATTTGTTAAAATAACCTTGTTAAGAGTGGGGGATTTTAGCATTGATTGAAGCCTTAACGCGTGGTATTAAACTAGGCGGAATAACTAATTCATTAGTAAAAACTGAAATCGCAGAAATTAAGAGTTCTGCTAATTTTTGTGTTCCGCTAAAAAGTGGAGCTGGAAGCGAAAGCAAACCTTTAGTTATTGTTGGCGACTTAATTAAAAGGGGAACTGTTATTGGTGCTCCTAGTGATGAAACAAGTGGGTTTGTTTATAGCCCTTGTTCTGGTGCTGTTGTTAGCATTAAAGACAAGGTTAATTCGCTTGGTGAGAATTGTTTAAATGTTGAAATAGAGCCATCACACAAAGATTCTCTTTTATATTTTAGGCCGCTTGAAAATCATGATAACAATAATCTTTTTGGAAGGCTTATTGAAAGCGGATCTTTTGATAACTGGGGGCAAAGATATCCTAGTTACCATAAATATATTAACCCTAACACTATCGGCGCTAGAACGATTATTGTTAAGTTGTTTGACAGCGACCCTTATTGTGTTAGCAATTTAAAAATAGCTGAGCAATATGCTAAAGAGGTTGCCCTTGGCGCGCTTTGTTACTTTAAAGTTGGCGTTGCGGTTAAATTAATTTTTGTTGGTTCAAAAGCGGTTAGTAAGGCAACAAATCAAAAGATTTATGATGCTATTTTAGATGAAATTAATAAATCTGATATGAAAACAAATCAGGTTAGTTTTGTTACGGTTAGCAAGGTTTATCCTAATGATGAAGACCATTTGTTAACTAAAAAAGTTTTAAAGAAAACTATTTCAATTAGTGTTCCTGTTAGTGATAAAGGAATCTTTATTGAAAATGCCCAAACTTGCTTAAACTTTTATAGGGCAGTTTTTGATAACTTGCCAACAACTGAAGCCGTTTATACTATTGCTGGAAACAACCTTAAAAATCAGGGTGTTTATCTTGTTAAAAATGGGTTAGTTCCTCAAAATGTTTTTGCGAGCGTTGATATTAAAAACAAAGAATTATTTAGGCAATATTCAATTGGTGGAACCTTTAACGGAATAAGCCAATGTGACACGAGCGTTGGCCTTCCTTTATCGGTTTCAACGTTATTTTCAAATAAATGGAACGAAGAAAACTTTAAAGAAAGAGATTGTATTAATTGCGGAAGATGTAATGCGAGATGCCCAATTAAACTATCTCCTATGATGATTGATAACTTTGCAATAAACAAAGATTTTGCAAGGGCAAAAAGATATGGTGTTCTTTCATGTATTGATTGTGGGGTTTGCTCTTATGTTTGCCCAGCAAAAAGACATTTAAGTCAAAGAATATCTGACACTGCGCAAGCAATTAAACAAAGGAGGACAATGTAATGAATCAATTTAAAGTTACTCATTCTCCTTTTATAAAAAGTGCTAACAGCGTTAACTTTATTAAAGAGCAAAAACTCATAATGCTCATTATGGTTTTTGTTGTTGGTCTTATCATGACTAGTTGGCAAGCACTTTATCTTTTAGGCGTTTCATTAGCAAGCGCTTTGGTTTTTGAACTTATTTATAATGTTGTTTGCTATGAAAAATTAAGAGTTGATTTTCTTGAAGTTTTAATCTGCTCAATAACATTTACTTGTTTGATTGGTCCTAAAACTCCACTTTATGTTCCAATA
>JAFZXQ010000018.1 GCA_017616705.1 Clostridia bacterium
ACCAAAAACATAGCCAGATAAAACATAAATAGCTATTGTTAATGCTGATAGAATTGATAATGTAATAATTGTTCCTTTGTTAACTTTTTTCTTTTGTTTCATTTTTTATCTCCTTTATGGCTCATTTGGATTGCCATTTTCATTATCGTCTAAATAAGTTGGGTCATTTGAATTACTATTTTGATTATTATTTGTTGGATCATCATTTGTTGGATTATCATTATAAGTTAGATCATTTGGCTTATCTGAGTTATAAGTTGGGTCGTCTGAGTTTTCATTTTCTTCAATAGGCTCTTCCTCAGAATAATCTGACTCATAATTTTCATCAGGTTCATCACTTAAATATTTTTCGCGCTCATTAAGTTCAGTTTCTTCATCAGGCTCATCATAAATAGGCTTGTCGTTATAATAATCTTGATTTTCTTTAAGGTAAATCGTTTTTTTGGCAATAATGTTAATACCTTTTTTAACGGCAAGAGTGTAATACATATTTGGCGTTAAGTGTTCAAAAACACCCTCAATTTCAACATTACTTTCTTCAATTTGTTCTTCGCGATTAGTAAAGTCATTATATAAAACAACTGTTAACCCTTCTTCATAATTTGAAAGAGTTAAATAATAGCTAACACAATCGCCATAAGCATAAACGTCATGAAAAGTTACGTTAACGTTATTGGTTATCAGCCCTAATCCCGCTGAGCCCATTAAAACTGCTGAAAACATTACTGCAAAAGTTTTAAACATATTTGTTAATGACTTTGTTTTCTTTTCCCTTTTGCTTTCGCTCGGGGCAGTGTTTGGTTTATATGCGCTATCGTGGGTTATCTTATTGCTTCCCCAAAAAACTTGATTTCCGCTAAACTTGTTTCCGGTTGCGGCGCTTGAGTTTTTTGGCGAGATATCATTTGTTGAATTTATATAACTCATATTGACATGAATATAGCATAAACAATGCAATTTGTCAAATTTGTCAAATTTATAACAATAAATAAAAAAATATAATTAATGAAAATTTGTTTTGAAAAATAAATACTTTTAGTTAAAATAATAGGGAACAAAAATTTAGGAGTTTATTATGAGCGTAAAAAGTATTCTTTTGTCACTTTTATCATTAGTTTTGTTTTTAGGGTTTATTATTGGAATCGTATTTTTATTTAAAACGCAATTTATTTTAGGGTTTATTGGAATTTTCTTAGAAATTATCCCTATTAAAATTCACCAAAAAGCCGTTGATGAAGCAAACGGGGGAATAGATAAAATTTTTGCTAAATATGTTGTTCCCGTTTTAGCATTAATTGGAATTGTTTTTATAATTTTATTGTTTACTCTTTGGATGTAAACTTTTGCCTATCGCAAGATAGGCTTTATTTTTTTGCTTAAAAAATCATAAAACCCACTTTTTTATTGAAAAAACCTAATAAAAATAGATAATTGCGTCAAAAAAGTTGCTAATAAATATAAAAATAGATAAAATAAATATAGTAATTAATCAAATAGAGAGGAAAAGTGTTTCAAGTCATTTATTACTTAATCGGTTTAGTTGTTGCGGGCGGTGTTTTAGCACTTGGTCTTTTTTTGAATAAAAAATCTAATAGGGCAATTAATATTGGCTTTAAACTTTTTTCATTATTGCTTGCGGCTTTCTTTATTGTTAGATATATGCTTGGGCCTGATGCTATTGCTGAAACGTTTAAACTTGAAAACACTATTTTTGATAACAAGGTTTTAAACTTCTTAGCAATAATTTTAGTTTGGTTTACTTACTCATCAAACCTATTGCTTGAACTATATGGATTTTTTAAAGTTAAAAGATTAAATGGATTTATTAAGTTTATCGCTTTCCCAATAGCAGTTTTAAACTTTATGTTAACAAGTTTTAATCTTTCTGTTATTTTAGGAAGCGGGGCTAGCGGTGTTTTCTCTTTAAGGGCAATAATTTTTGCTATTGAAATTGGCTTGGCGCTTGGGTATAGCGTTTTAATTTTTGTTTTAACAACTAGAAAAAGAGAAAAGAAAGAAGTTGAAGCAACAGATAATCAAGAGCAAGTAAATTTTGAAATTGAAAAGAAATACCAAAAGATAAGAAAGCAAGCAGCAACAAACTTTTCAGGCAAGGTTAAAAATTTATTTAGTGATATTTGGTTTGGGTTAACCGTTGCGTTTAGGGCTGTTGTTAGGTTTATAAAAAAATATTGGTTTAATGTTTTTGCTGTTTTAGCTATTTTTATTAGCACAATGCCATCTTATATAATGCAATCAATATTTGGCTATGCACACCAAGTTTATAAATTGTTAGACTTTGAAATTCCGCATAGAATTATTCTTTATGCTGGGTTATTATTGCCATTTATTATTCATTATTCATTAAGAAGTAAAGATTATAATGAAAGAAAATTCTATCTAATGTTCATTTGTTTAGGAACGCTTTTATCTTATTCATTTACTAAGAAGTTTGACGCTTTCCTTGACCCAACTTCATGGCCACTTCACCTTTGCAATACTGCTATGTATATAATGCCATTAGTTTTAATCTTTAACATGAAGCGTTTGTTTTACTTTACTTATTTTATCAACGTTTTAGGCGCATTCTTTGCAATGCTTATGCCAAACTATTCAAGCGCATCAAACTTGTTTAGCCAATCAATTTTAAACTTCTATATTAACCATTATATTGCATTCTTTATGCCAATATTGTTTGTTTCGCTAGAAATGTTTACTCGCCCTAAACTAAAACAGTTTATTTATTCAATGATGTTCTTTGCTGGTTATTTTGTTGCCGTTATATTTATTAACGCATTGTTTACTGGGCTATTTGAAGCAGGGCTTGCTTCTCAAACAACTGACTATTTCTTTGTTAACAGCGACTTTATTGCTGACAAACTGGGGGAGTGGGCTGAGCGTCTTAGAGATATAACGGCGTCGTTTAGCGTAAACGGAATAACGCTAACATTTTATCCTGTTTATCAAGTTTTGTTCTTCCTTGCTTATGTTTTATTAGGGCTTGGCGTTTGGTTTGTTTATGAGCAGGGATATCAAATTGCAAATAGTGTTGCTGATATGTCAGTAAGAAAACAAAAAATAAAACTTGAGCAACTTGCATTAATGACAAAAATGAATGGAAGGAGTTTAAATGAGCCAATGAATCCAGAAAATAAAAATAAACTAATTTTAAGAGATTTTACAAAACGCTATGGCAATAGTGAAGTTTTAGCGGTTGATAAAGCAAACCTTGAAGTTAAAGGTGGCGAAGTTTTTGGTTTCTTAGGACCAAATGGTGCAGGTAAATCAACAATTATTAAAACCATTGTTGGAATTCAACCAATAACTAGTGGTGAGATTGAGGTTTGCGGGTATGATGTTAATTCTCAACCTGTTGAAGCAAAAAGATGCATTGGCTTTGTTCCTGACCACTATGCGCTTTATGAAAAATTAACAGGAAGGGAATATATTAACTATATTGCTGACCTTTATGGCGTTCCAGAGAAAGAGAGAAATGAAAGAATTGATGGTTTTGTTAAAAGGTTTGAGCTTGAAGGCGCTTTTGACAACCAAATGAAAACATATTCTCACGGAATGAAACAAAAAATTGCTATTATGGCTGCGCTTGTTCATGATCCTAAAGTATGGATTCTTGACGAGCCTTTAACCGGACTTGACCCTAATAGTATTTATCAAGTTAAAAAATGTATGGAAGATAGGGCTAAGGAAGGATATATTGTTTTCTTCTCAAGCCATATCATTGACGTTGTTGAAAAAATCTGCACGCGAATTGCGATAATCAAAAAAGGTCATATTATTGTGACCAAATCTGTTAAAGATATTGAAAAATCTGGCGTTAGCCTTGAAGAGTTTTATATGAACACTATTAATAACGCTGACGTTGAAGCAAAAAAGGCTGTGCCTGAAGAAAATGGCGAGCCAAAAGAAGAAAATAAAAAGAGCAAAAAAGCAAAATAATCTTTTATAAACATATACTAACTGGAGAAATATGGAAAAACAAAAGGAGAAAAAGCCAAACGGATTTAAAAACTTTTTTAAATCGTTAGGAAACAATTTTAAACTTTTAAACCCCCTTGTTATGATGCAACTTAAAGACAAGGTTGATTTTTCATATTTAAAAAGCAGAAAAAAGACTATTTTTAAAACTGTTTTCAGCGTTGCAACTTTTGTTTTGATAACGGCATTAATATATTTGTTATTTAATATTGTTGTTGGGCTTGGGCTGTTCTCTTTCTTACAAGTTTTAAACTTTAGGGTTTATTTAGTTTTAATGACAATATTATTTGGGCTATCGTTTTTGTCATGTTTGGTTAACGTAACCAAAACGCTTTATTTTGCTAAAGATAACCCTGTTTTGTTAACATTGCCTGTTACTAACGGAATGATTTTTAGTTCAAAACTTATTGTTTGCTTTGTTTATGAACTCCTTAAAAATGTAACTTATATTTTGCCTTTCTTTATTGCTTATGGGCTAGTTATGAAACTTCCTGTTTGGTTCTATTTATGGGCAATTTTATCTTTAATATTCTTTACAATAATTATTGTTGCAGTTTGCGGGTTGCTTTCAATTCCTGCAATGCTTGTTGCAATATTGTTTAAGAAGAATAGAGTTTTAGAAATTATAACCGTTATTGCTGTTATTGTTGGGGGCTCATATTTAGTTATAAAAACAATAAGCATGATCCCTGAAAATATTGACCTAGTTAGAGACTGGGGAAAGATTTATTGGGAAATTCAAGACTTTTTAATAAACTTTGAAAACAATACGATCATTATCAACTATATGCTTCAATTGTTTACCGGAATGAGCTACGGAAGTTATATCTTTACACCGTTCTCAACAAGAAATTTACTAACATTTGTTAACTGTTTTGCAACAATTGTTGGCTGTTTGGTTTTTGTTTATTTACTATCAAAACCACTATTCTTAAAAATGGCAAGCAATCCATTTGAATATAGAAAGAAAGTTATTAAACATTTCGGCAAAAACAGAAAAATGAGGCCATTTAGTTCTGCTGTTGTTAGAAATTCTCAAATTATTTTCAGAACGAGCAACCTAATTTATAGCGTTTTAGCAACTGCCGTTATTTTGCCAATTGCTATCTTTCTTCAAAACAAGATTATTGCCGCAATGGATACCAGAATTTTAGGCAACTATATGGGCATTGCGTTTAATATTTTGATTATTCTTTTAATGACGTTATCAAGCAACGTTGCAATAGCAAGCACATTTAGCAAAGAGGGAAATTCCGCTTATTTGAACAAGGTTAACCCTGTTAAATATGTTGTTCCGCTAACCGGAAAAATTGTTTTAAACGCAATAATTTGTGTTGCTTCAATAATTGCTTCGGTTGTTATGATAACAATTTTTGCAAAACTAACTGTAATGCAAACAATTCTTCTTGCGCTTGCGTTAATTATGCTTTATTTAGCTCATTTATTATGGAGCGCTGAAATTGATATTATGAACCCTCAAAACAGGCTTTATCAAACAACGGGCGACGTTCATAAAAACCCTAATGAGAATAAGAGCACCATTATTGCATTTATTCTTTCAGCAGTTTTTGCCTTCGTTTGTTTCCTTTTGATGAGGGAAAATGTTAACGTTGTTTATTTAAAAATGTTCTTCATCTCTTTGATTTTACTAGGGGTAAGAACCTATTTATATCTAACTAAAATTAAGCTCTATTATAAGGAAAAGTAATTTAGATAAAGGAAAAAGCATGAAAAAATCAACCGTTTTAATCATCTTCATAGTTTATGTTGCGTCTATTGTTTTAATAGGCTTTTTTGGCATGACGGTTAAAGTTTATGACGAAATTAAATATGTTAAATCAATTCAAATGAGCGTTGAAGCGGAAGATGACGATATGTTTACCTTTACTTATGATGGAATTGACGATTATACCAAAAACCCAAAATATACCCTTGTTGTTAACTTTTCAACAAAAGCAATTAGCGGAACATTCCTTAACGAACTTAATGAATATGAAACAAAGAATTACTTGCCTTTAACCTTTATTCCGAAAGTAACTTATGACACTGGCGACGTTGCCGGAAATGCCGAGGCAATAAAATATACAATCAGCAACGAAAAACTTGTTGAAAGCGGAAAAATTGTTTTAGAGCAAAATGGAACAATGATGTGTTTTAAATCAGGCGTTGCCTTTTATGTTTATGTTAACCCTGTTTCTATGAGCGGAAGCGGAACAGGCGCTAATATTCACGTTTTCGTTTTATAATCATTTATGATAATTAAAGAATAAAAATTTGAAGATAATGCCAAAATAAATTTGACATTATCTTTTATTGTTTGACACAAAATTTTTAAAATGATATTATCAAAGTATATAATATATAAAGGAGAAAAAAATGAAGAAAAAAATCTTTTTGAGCATCATGTTAGCATTCTGTTTGCTCTTTAGTGGAATTATGCTAACTGCGTGCAATGACGACGATCCAGTCGTTAAGATTGAGCAGGCTAATGGCGTTGTAACTAGGATTGCTCAAAATGCTGAACTTGACACTTCGGCAATAAGTGTTACAGTTAAATTTAAATCAGGAAAAACTGAAACTGTTACTTCAGCTGATTTAACATTTAGCGCGCTTGACACTTCAACAGTAGGGAATAAGACCTTAACAATAACTTATAAAGTTGGTGAAAAAGAATTTACTTTTAATGCAACAATTGAAGTTTATGATCCTAACGAGGCTCCAACTTATGTAGTTATGGAATATACTGACCCTCAATTTGTTACTCAATATAAAACAAACAGCCAATTAGAAAATGCATATACTGAAACAGGCTCAACTGGGGCAAAAGGCTTTACTGTTACAGGAAATGCTTATTTAGTTGGTAACCAAAATGCGTTTGTTTATGAGCCAACTGTTGGCGTTAGATATTCAAACAACCAAGTTGGTGAAATAACTGATCACCCAGCAGTTTATAAAGTTTACCTTTGGGAAACTGATGCTTATAGGCTTTTAACTGCTGACGAACTTGCAACAATCGTTACAATTGATGAAAATGCGCATACTTTAAAATTTGCAACAACTGCAAACGGCAGATATAAAATTAGCGTATTACCAAAAGACGTAAGCCAAGACGAACTTGACAATATTGACGCGAGCGAATTTGAGTTTACTGTTGTTGATGGTTATAACGTTTATGATGCTAAAGACCTCAGCGTTTTAGATAACACTAACGTTAACGGAAAATGGAACGCTTATAAAAATGCAAATAACATTCCAATGGATTTAACCATTAACCGCATCATTTTACAAAGAAACATTGATATTGAAGCAAACGATATTCCTTCAGTTCATTATTGGAAGACTGCCGAAGTTGCTGGCGCAACTGATGAAGCAAGAGTTGTTGGTTCATTAAAAGATACAACTGATGCTGACACTGGTTATATTTATAGAAGAACGCTTACTAATGGCGCAACATTTAGATTTGATGGAAACTATTTCCGCATTTCAGCTGAACATTTACCATTAATCGTTCGTGAAAGGGGAGCAAGCACTTCTCAAGAAGGTGACGCTATAACTGCTCACACTTGCTTATTTGACTTCTGCGGACCAACAAATGGAACACAACAAACCAATGTTAGAGTGGAAAATGTTTCATTCTTTGGTAACACAAAGAAAACTGAAAACTATAACGGAAGCGGTGGCGTTTTACTTATGAAGAAAGATGCCTTAACACTTACTGTTTATAACTCTCTTGCTCAAGGTTGGAATATTAACTTCATGAGCGAAGAAGGATATTATGATGCTGTTAATTATCCTAACTTTGATCCTGAAAATATTGCTTTAAGACTTGTTAAAGTTAATGCGTTTGACTCTTACAGCACTCTTATTTATAACTGGGGCGGTGTTCTTGAAGTTGAAGACTGCGTTATTATTGGTGCCGGCGGACCTGTTATGATCTGCGACCACGTTGATAATAATAAAACAACTGGTGAAGGCGGCGTTATTTCAACAGTTATAGTTGTTAATTCAACTCTTGAAAGTTGGGTTGCCGGAACTGAAGGTTGGTTTGTTAGCTATGACGCAACAGAACTTGCCGGAATGATTAAAGCTCTTAACGGAATTTTTGTTAGCGAAAATTCAGCTAAAGTTACAATTCTAGATAACTCTGGAACAAAGATGAACCTTGTTGCAGTTTATAAATCTTCTGCTGCAGAAGGAATTAACACAAGCGTTATTCGCGGAACATTTGAAGATTATGATTATCAAGAAACAAAAGTTGAATTAGTTGAAAAACTTGAAACGTTAGTTAATGGGGCTGCAGGCTTTAGGGTTTGTATTAATCAATTAGTTGCAGCAAATCAAATTCCAAGCCAAACAATTGGCGATCAAATTTATAACTATGTTACAACTAATGGAACAGTTACTAGTTTCACTAGAACACAACTTCAAACAAAACTTAATGAGCTTGTTACTGCTGAATATTTAACTCAAGAACAAGCAGATGGAATCTATTATTTTGCAACAAATGCTGCTGATAGATTAGTAGCTAACGCAACAGATCTTTCACTTGATGTTGTTGACGTAACTTCTACCGGCTTTAGAATTTGCATTGACAATTTAGTTACAATGAACCAAATTCCAAACTCAACAGTTGGCGATCAAATTTACAACTATGTTACAACTAATGGAACGGTTATTGCTTTAACTCAAGCCGAACTTCAAACGAAACTTGGCGAACTTGTTGCTGGCTCATTCTTAACTCAAGAACAAGCTGAAGGAATATTTGCTTACGCTCAAATTGTTGCTATGCAATATGGAAGAACAGAACTTGCAATTGTTTTAGGAAACTTTGTAACTGCTGAATTCTTAACAGAAGAAGAAGTTAATAAGATCTTAACTTATTGCCACATTTCTTATATGGATGCTTCAAGAGAAGAAATTAAAAATTATCTTGGATTAATGCATGATCTTGGCCAAATGACAGATGAACAATATAATGCTGCTTTAGGCGCTATTTATGTTCAAACTTCAAATGGTGCATTTGGTTTAACAAGCACTGATTCATGGGCAATGACGCCAGCAGTTTCTAGCGCATTAACCGGCGTAACATTTGCAAATGCTGAAGGTTATTTATCAATTTATCTTCCTAACGGAATGGTTGCAGTGTTCTCAATGGAGCATGTAACTGCTGCATAAATTAAAAATTAAAACAGGCTAAACTAGCCTGTTTTTTATTGTAAAATTAAAATAGAGAAATTGTCGAAAAATGTAAGTATTATAATTTTTATTGAAAAATTTTTTATATAGTAGTAAAATAATATTAACAAAACGAAGGAAAAACTATGGAAGAAAGTATTAAGTTTGGAACAGGTGTTTTTAGAGGAGTAATTGGCGACACGTTTACTAAACCAAATATCCAAAAAATCTGTCAAGCAATGGCCAATTTGGCCGAAAAAGAGGGGCTTAAAAAGCAAGTTTGCATTGGTTTTGATAATCGCTTTATGTCAGAAGATTTTGCGGGCTATTGCGCCGAAGTTTTCTTGGCAAATGGCTTTGTTGTTAACCTCTTTAAAAAGCCAACGTCAACGCCTGTTGTTATGTATCAGACTATGGTTGAAGAAAATGACTATGGCGTTATGATAACGGCGAGCCATAACCCTTATAAATATAACGGGATTAAAATTTTTGTTAAAAACGGCAAAGATGCAAGCGTTGAAGAAACGCAAAAGATTGAAAAAGAATTTAAAACTCTTGGCGAGGTTAAAGCCACAAATATTAGTGAATATGAGGGTAAAAACCTTAATATTGTTGACCACTTTGGCGACTTTATTAGCTATCTTGTTAAAAACCAAGAAATTCCAGAAGCAAGCGATTTAAAGGTTGCCTTTGATAATAAATATGGCTCAACAACTGAGGGCTTGCGCCTTTTATGCAAGAAGATAAAATTAAATAACTATAAAATTCTTCACGCTAACCGAAACGCTTTCTTTGGTTTTAAAGTTCCGCTTCCTTCAAAAGAAAATGTTAGCGAACTTAAAGATGAGGTAATAAAAAATGGCTATGACGTTGGCTTTGCGCTTGATTCTGATGGCGACAGGCTTGGCGTTGTTGATGAAAACGGAAGATATATTGATAATAACAAAATATTAGCGTTAATCTATTATTATTTTGTTAAGTATGAACATAAAACCGGTGGGGTTGTTAAAAACCTTGCAACGTCATATCTCGTTGACGCACTTGCTAACAAATTTGGTTTTAATTGTTATGAAGTTCCCGTTGGGTTTAAATATGTTTCAAGCAAGTTAATTGAAACAAAGTCAATTGTTGGCGGAGAAAGCAGTGGCGGATTAGCGGTTAGCAATCATATTTGGGGCAAAGATAGCCTTTTATCCATTGCGCTTTGCATTAAGATTATGAAAAAACTTAATAAGCCTTTTGGAAAATGTGTTGATGAAATGCTTGCATTTGTTGATAATTATTCAAAAGTTGTTGACGAAGAACAATTTGTTTTTTCTCATGATGAAGCAAAAAGAATTAAAGAAGAGATTTATGAGAAAAAAGAAATTCCAAAGCTTAACTTAAAAGTAGAAAAAACCAATTATGATGACGGCTTAAAGGTTTACTATCCTGATGGAAACTGGACGCTCGTTAGGTTTTCAGGAACAGAACCATTACTTAGAATTTTTATTGAAATGGATAATATAAATGACTGCAAAAAAGAGCTAGACCTTTGGAAGAAATTTTTAGGGATATAATTAAAATATGAGTTTAAAAAAGAAAACGATAAAGTGGCTAAATAAAAACGCCACTTCTTTATCTGATAAAACAATTTTAATAACAGGTGCAAATAGCGGGATTGGGTTTAAAACGGCGGAGGTTTGTTTGTTTCTTGGTGCGCGCGTTATAATGGCGTGCAGGAATAAAGAAAGGGCAGAAGAGGCTAAAAAGGCGCTGATTAATGAATATCCGCAGGCCGATATAAGCATTTTGACTCTTGATTTAGCAAGTTTTTCTTCTATTGACGCTTTTGCTAATGAAATAATAGAAAATAAAATAGATATTAACATTTTTGTTAATAACGCTGGCGTTTTTCATAGGCCAGGAAAGAAAACGGCTAACGGGCTTGAAGAAGTTATTGGCGTTAACTATTTTGGCGTTTATTATTTAGCCAAAAAGTTGTTGCCATATTTTGAAAGCCTTGATCATGAGGTTGATTTTGTTACAACAATTTCAATGATTTATAAGTTTGCAAAAAAGATAAATTATAACGATTTCTTTTATGATAAAAAGTATAAAAACATTGCTGTTTATGCGCGCTCAAAACTATGTTTAGCGAAACTAAGTTATTATTTATCGCAAAAATATAAAAACAGCAACATTAGAATTTTTATGACTCACCCAGGAATTTCAATGACGCCATTAGGAATTAACGCTTATGGCAAAATAGTTGGGAATATGGCTAAAGCGATTAAATGGATGTTTAACTCTCCTGAAAAATCATCACTTTCACTAATTTACGCGTTATCACATAATGTTAGCGCAGGAACGATTGTTGGACCAACAAAACTATTTGGCGGGTGGGGATATCCTAAAATTAACAAAACATCAAAGAAAGCAAAAACAGGCGCTGAAGAATTGATTGAATTTACTGAAAAGATAATAAAAGAGAGAATTTAACTCTCTTTTTTGTTAAGAATTTAAATTTGACAAAACTTTTTAATTTTTTTAAAATAAGGCTATGGAAAAGAAACAGAAAATTGCATTAGTTTTAAATATTGTTGTTTTCTTAATGGCGGTTGCGGGAAGCATCCTTTGTTTTTGTGAAGTTTATGTTGTTTATACCAAGCCAATTGAACATGGAATTGGATTTTTAAAGTTTTTTACCCTTCAATCTAACATTTTTGCAGGAATTACTGCATTAATCTATATAATTTTCTCAATTATACAGCAAAAAACGCAAAAACACATACCTTTTGTTGTTAGAATATTGAGATATATTGCCACAATTGATTTAATTTTAACATTTTTAGTTGTTGCGTTGTTTCTTGGCTTTTTAGTTGAAGAGGGCTATTTTTCACTTTATGTTAATTGCAACTTCTTCTTTCATTTTGCAATTCCTGTTATTAGCACTATTAGTTTTATCTTTTTTGAAGAGATGCCAAAACTAAAACTAAAACACACTTTTATTGCTTTAATTCACGTTTTTCTTTATTCAATCTTTTATTTAGCAGTTGTTTTAACACATTTTAAAGATGGCGCTGTTGACCTGGTTTATGATTGGTATGCTTTTGCACAAAGGGGAATAGCGATTGCCTTTGTTTGCGCCGCTGTTGTTTTTGGAGTTAGTTATTTAACATCATATCTTCTTTATAAAGTTAACAACAAAAGGGCAAGCGATAATTAAATGACAAAAAGTTTAACGTTGACATAAATTTAGTGGCATGATAAAATTAATTTAGAGGTTAAAACTATGTGGTTAGATAAAGCGAGTGAACGATTTGGCAAATATCTATTACTATCTGATTTTTTTGATCAATATGCTTTTAATAAAGTAAACATAGTTGATTGTAAAAAAATTGATGGGCAAGACACTTATATTGTTGACGCTAATTATTATATAGAAGATAAAGTTTGTAGGTTTTATATAAATGACTTTAGCGTTATGACTGACGTTATGGAAAACCCAAGTTACGTAATAAAAAACAATAATAATCATATTGATTCTAGTTTGGGGCTTTATATTTGTTGCTATTTAAACAAACAAGACAGAAAAGAATATAGCAGGCAATTTAAAGATTATCATAACAAGCTACTAGAGGAAGAAAGAGAGGTAATTAAAGAATTTTAATGTAGAGATTTTCTCTACATTTTTTATTGATAGTGTGTTTTATTAAATAATTGAAAAATTTTGTTAGTTTTTAATAAAAAAACAAAAATGAGCGGTTAAAAGTTGGGCAAAAAATTATTATATGATATA
>JAFZXQ010000019.1 GCA_017616705.1 Clostridia bacterium
ATATTTTAAGTATTCATTGATTGAAATATCGCCGCCGCAATGAAGTGAAATTGCCATTCCTGCTAAAACTAATTCCCTATGACTAACTCCGTAAAGATCAGACCCTAAAAGAGTATAGAAACCATTTTTAGCATGGTTATTAAACCCAACGCGTTGGCCACAATCATGCATATATGAAGCAAGCCTTAAAATCCTTGTGTAGCCCCTAGGAAGTTTGTGTAATACTCTTAGTTGTTTAAATAATAACAATGAAAGGTTATAAACTTGCTCGTTATGTTTTTCATTTTCTTTGTCAAAGAAGTTTGATTGGCTCATCATGCTAAAGCCTAAAACGTCGCTAAGTGGTCTATCCTGCGTTTGCTCAACAACTTGGCTAAACATTAAACCTTCAAAGAATGGCCTTGTGCTAACAATTAATGCTGGCTTTTTAGACAATTCAAATAATGTTTCAATTAATGCTAAAGAAACAACTGTTGCGTCTGCTCTTTGCTCTTTAACCCCTTTAATCTTTTTAGTTGGGTCAAGATCAGCCTGCTTTAATTGGGCTAAAACTTTAGCATTATCTTCGCTAAGTAAGTTATAGTCATTAACTAAATCAAGCGGATATTTTCTAAGCCTTTTTGCTAATATTGAAGCATCTTCAAAGAATTGCCCAACGCCAACAAGGTCAAAGTCTTCTTCAATTTCATTTAAGAATTGAATTTGTGATAATTCGTTATTCAAATATTCTTTTAAACTATTAAATGCTGCCTCTTTATCGGCATCATAAACCTTAAATTTATCAGCAAGGGCTTTAGCGCCAAGTGGTAAAGTAACTTGATCTAAAACAACCCTTCTATTATAAGCAATTAAATGGAGATTTTCATTGTCAAGGTAACAAATAACGCCCTTTGGAATGTCGTGAGTGTTGATAATTGATGAATAAATAACCGTGTTTTGTTCGGCGTTATCAAGGCTTGTGAACCTAAAACCACATAAACTAAACACTTCATCAAAGAAACTATGAAGGTTTTTAGGTTTTTCTTGATCACCAAATGTTGAAACGGCAATAACCCTACTAACCCCATAAAGCTCACAAATTTTACGGAAGTTCTTTAAAATTTTGATAGCAGCGTCGATTTGCATTTTATTCAAAAACATATCTTCGCTTTGGCTAACATTTAAGTTAACATTTTCAAACTCTCTATCATTAATAATAAAATAGTTATTATTATCAACAGTTGAAATAATGAGTTCCGCTTTGTTTATCCCGACTAAAATAACAGCAACTTTTTCCAAGGCTAAAATCTCCTTCAAACTTATTTAATCAAATTATAGCATAAGGCCTTTAAAATAAAAAGATTTAATTTAAAAAATTTTTTACAAACGTGAAATACAATGATTTGGGCAAACCCTAACACATTTATAGCAGTTAATACACTTCGTTTCATCAATAACAGGAACGCCATCTTTTATGCTAATAGCACCGGTTGGGCAAATTTCAACGCAGTGGTTACAATGAATACAGCCAACAGAGCATGAATAACTTTCACCATGCTTCTTTGTTTTATTGTTGCAGGCAATAACCGCTCTTTGAGAATAAGGAATTAAACTAATTAGTTTATTAGGGCAACTTAAAACGCAGTTTCCGCAACCAACACAAATTTCAGGGTCAACAAAGGCTACCCCATTTTCATTTATCTTAATTGCGCTAAAAGGACATGCTTTAACACAATCCCCACACCCAAGACAAGCATAAGGGCAAGTTTTGCAACCGCTATGCAAGTTATCTTGGCTTAGGCAAGAATTGTTGCCAACATAATCATATTTTGTTTTACAATTTTTTCCGCCTTTACATTTAACAAAGGCAATTTGTTTAACATTAGCAATAGCGTCACCTAAAAATGAGCCGTCAATCTTTGATTTATTTTCAAAAGAAACAAGTGGGCAATCTTCTGCCTTTGCTTTTCCATTAACAATATCTTCAGCAAGTTTAGAGCAATATTCCCTGCCACAAGCCCCACAGTTAACCCCAGGAAGCCATTTATTAACAACTTCAATCGCCTCGCTATTTGGTTTTCTTTTTTTAGCAATTAAACTAATTAAGAAAATTGTTAAAAATATAACCAAACCAAGCGCTAATGACACTAAAATAACAATCCAAAAATCCATAACTTCTCCTATTTAAATGACAAAAACGGCTAATCCGATTATTGAAAGTAATAATAAAACTAATGGCAACCCTCTCATATATTTAGGAGCCAAAACGCCATTAAGTTTGAAATAAGCACCATAAATTATAAAGTTAACAATAGTAAATCCTAAACCATAGAAAAGGAAGGTTAAAACAGTATCAGTTATTGCTATAGTTAAGTCAAACCCTAAAACAATAGCAATAATTGAAACAAACATAAACATAAAAGTATAACTTTTTTCATAAATAAAGAACACTTCTTTGTTTATTGCTTTTAGGATATAATAAGCAACAAAATTGAAAATTCCGGTTAACAAGACTAAAACTATTAACCTTAAAAATTCAACGCCAAAAGGCTTTAAAACATAGTTATATAACAAGTAATAAGAAAGGCCTGATAATGTTAAAACTATGGCAAAAATCAAACTAATGAGCCCAGTATAAGCAAAACTACGCTTATTTGCTAAAAGCAAAGGAACTCCAAATCCATTGCAAACGCAAACGTTAGAAGTAACAGTGCAAACAAGCAATATTTGTAAAATATTATTCATGTTGCCCTCCTTTTCCGTTAGCGTTAGGATTTGATTTATCAATTAACTCACTAACACCAAAGTTTTCAACCTCGCTGTCGTTAACAACTTTAACACGTTGTTCGTTTCTTTCAGCATTTAATTTCATTTTATATTTAGCAACCAATAAATCATATTGCTCTTTCTTTTGAGAGATGTTAAGCCAATAAGCATTAACAAATGCTGTAAACAAGGCTAAAACTAAGAACTTACCGCTCATGCTAGTTAAGTATGCTAAGGCTGGGAATCCCGTTTCAATTCCCCAGAAAGTTCCTAAGCCGAAAACTTCAACAATAATTGAAACGAGGCTTATTAAAACTAAAAAGCCAGGAACTTGAATCATTATCTTAAAGAAATAATGGCTAATTTCATGTTTTGAATTATGATAAATAAGATTTAACCCTAAAATTCCAGCTGAAACTGAACAATATAAAATCTTATCACCCGCTTTAGCAAAAATGCTATTAGGAAAAATTGTATAAATATAAGTTAAAGCCGTAGTTAATGCAGCAACAACAACCATATAAACAAAGAAGGTTAAGTTTCTGTCAGTTATTTTCTCCATTATTGAAACAATACTTGCGCTAATAATATAAACAACGCCAACAAGCAGTCCAAGAAAAACAACTTCATTAACTGAGTTGGTTATGCTTAAAATTGGCAAGCATGCTAAAGCAACAACAAAAACTGGGTTAACAGCGCTCTTATTCATTTGCTCCCTCCCCAAAATAGTGTGGCCTTATAACCCTATCAAGAAGTGGGCTTAAGCAGTTAACGCAAACAAGCAATGCTAAAATTGCCATATCGCCGCCACCACTATATTTAATTATCAGGCTTGCGCCAACTCCAAATATTATCGCATAAATAAACTGCCCAAGCGTTGTGTTAGGGCTAGTTGAAAACTCTGTTAACATAAATGTTGTAACAAATAAGAAGTTACCAGAGAATAAATAAGGCAAAATATATTCATAGTTAAATTGATTAATTGCAAAGGTTATTAAAACAAAACTTACAACCGCAATAATAGGAATTTTAATCCCAACCGAATGAGTTGCAATTAAATAAATTAATGCAACTGCAACAACAGCAATACAAACGCACCCAATTGATGCGCTAATTTGCCCTTTCAAACACCTAATAATATTAAAACTTTCAATATTATTCTCAAGAAGCGCCCCATAAGGATTCCTCATAAAGCTTGATCCTGAAACTTTAACAAAAAGGTTTGCGCCTTGGCTAAATATAATACCAACAAAAAGCGCTCCCCCAGCACTTGCGTTAACAACATGATTTTCATTTCTTCCAAAAACCATTTTACAAATGATAATGCTAAACGCCATTGCTATTATTGGA
>JAFZXQ010000020.1 GCA_017616705.1 Clostridia bacterium
AATTTACTAAAAAACAACGCGAAAGGTTTAGCATCTCCTCTAATTAACTCTAATAAAATTTTATTTGAACTATTTAAAACTTTCAAAAAACTAGAATTGTTATCAACACTGAAAATCCCCAAAACTATTCCAGCAATCAAGCATAAAAAAGAAAAGATGATAAGAAAACGATACCTTTTTAAAAAAGTTAAAAACTCATCACCTAACCTTATAAAAAAGTTTCGCATATTTTATTATATGAATTAAATAGTTAAAGCTTTACAAATCAATCATGTTAGAAATAAAAGTCGCAAACCCCTTAATTGGGTCGCTAACAAAAACATGCGTAACCGCGCCAACAACTTTTCCGTTTTGAATAATTGGGCTTCCGCTCATTCCCTGAACAATTCCTCCGGTTTTTTCAATTAACCTTTGGTCAGTTATTCTTATAATCATATTTTTTGAATCAGAGTTTTGATTAGTTTTAATTATTTCAATTGAATAATCTTGAGGTTTATTTCCGCTTACTGAACACCTTAAAGTTGCCTTGCCTAAAGCAACTTCACTAGGGCTCGCAGTCGGCATTTTTTCTAGGTTTAACTCATCTAAAACTTCTTTATTAATTTTGCCAAAAACCCCAAAATTAGTATTGTTATCTAACTCGCCTAAAACCTGACCACCTTTTAAAAATATCCCCTTTAATTCTCCTGGTGTTCCGCGATTTCCTTTTGTTACCCCAATAATATCACATGAATAAATTTCGCCATTCATAACAGGAAGCATAACCCCCGTGTCAATATCGCAAACCGGGTGTCCTAATGCCCCAAAACGCAAATTATCACTTCTAATAAATGAAAGCGTTCCAACGCCTGCGGCATCATCACGAATCCATAAACCCATTTTATAGGTTTTTGTTAACTCATCAATTTCAGGCAAAACAAAAGTTGTAAAAACCTTGTTGTTTCTTTTAACTTTAACCTTTAAATTTCGGTTTTGGTTTTCTTTTCTATTAATTATTTCTTCAATTTTTTCCGCTGAAGTAATTTTTTCATCTTCAATTTCTAATAAAATATCTCCGCTAGTAATTCCAGCCGCTCCAGAAGGGCTAACAACTCCCCTATCTGTTAAAATATCGCTAACCCCAACAATAACAACACCATCACACTTTAAGGCAAAACCAAGAGGAACTCCGCCAACATAAACTTCGGCCGTGTTTTTACTTGCAACTTCGTTTTGTTTTATTGGGAAAAGCCAATTTATTATCGTTTTTATTGGATTAGTTTGGCTAGTTAAATTATCTTCATCAGCAAAAACAAAATTAGTTACATTACATTGCGCAAAAACAGTAAAAAACGTACTGACCACACATAAAAAGCAAATAATTTTGAACAGAATTATTGAAAAATTTTTCATTAAAAAACTACCCTTACGAGTAGTTTGCGTTTTAATTTAGTTTTTATGATAGTTTTCTATTAATTCTTTAGCGTGAACTTTTGCAGATTCTGAATCGCTCGAACTAATAAGCCTTGCAACCTCTAAAACTTTTTCTTCACTATTAAGTTTTTTGATGCTAGTTTGAGTTTTATTATCAATTGTCTCTTTTAAAATAAAATAGTTATCGTCACCTGCCGCGCAAATTTGTGCCATATGAGAAACGCATAAAACTTGATGACCGACTCCGAGTTTTTTAAGTTTAGTTGCAATAACTTGCGCCATCTTTCCGCTAATTCCCGTATCAATCTCATCAAATATCATTGTTTCAATATTTTGAGTCTGGGTTGTTACGCTCTTAACAGCAAGCATAAACCTGCTCATTTCACCGCCACTAATAACTTTTGCAAGTGGCATAAGCGGTTGACCAACGTTTGCGCTAAACATAAATTCAATTTCATCTTGGCCAAAAACATTTAAATTGTCTGCATTAAGCTCATTAAACCCAACTTCAAAGGCTGCGCCACCTAATCCAACCTCATTTAATTCGTTATTTACTCTATTTTCGAAGATTTTTGCAGTATTTTTGCGCTTTTTTGTCAATTCTTGCGCTAAAACTAATAATTCTTTTTCACTTTTCTGCAATCTTTCAGTTAGTTTATCAACTTCTTCAGCGCAATTTGTTAATTTTTCTAATTTTTTAGTTATATCTTCATAATAAACGTTAATTTCTTCAACACTTTGTCCATATTTTTTCTTAAAGTTAGAGAATAAATCAAGCCTTGAATTAACCCTTTGAATTTCTTCTTCACTTATTTCTTCGCTATCTAAAATGTCTTTTAGCGTTTCAGAAATATCATCAACTTCTATCTTTGCGCTTCCAAGCCTTTCACTAAGTTTAGCAAGCCTTTCATCATAGCTGGCTATATCATTAAGCGTTACAACACTTTTTGTTATAAGTTCATTAGCGCTAATATTCCCGTCACTTAAAAGATTAGTAACCTGCGCTAGCCCATTTTTAATCTTTTCGCCATGCGCAAATTTAACATATTTATCTTTAAGTTCGTTAATTTCTTCTTCACTAAAATTAGCAGCGTTAATTTCATCAGCCTGAAAACTATATAAATCAATAAGATGCTCTCGCTCTTTTTCGTCAACAGTAAAATTGGCAAGTTCTTTTTTAATTTCTTTTACTTCGTTGTAAAGAGCGCTATATTCCTTTAATGTTTCGGCTATTTCATCTTCGCCATAGGCGTCAATAATATGAATATGATTGCTATTGTCAAGAAGTGATTGATGCTCAAATTGGCCATGAAGATCAATTAAAACCGAACTAATTTTCTTAAGCATTGAAAGCGTAAACATTTGACCATTAACCCTGCATTGATTTTTGCCGTCAGTTGTTATCTTTCTGCTAATAATTATTTGGTCTTCACCATCAAGATCAAACTCTTTTAAAGCAGCCTTTGCTAATTTGCTATTGGTGACAAAAACTGCCTCAACATAAGCAAAATCTTTGCCATAAGAAATTAGCGACCTATCTGCTCGCTCACCTAAAAGCAAACTTATTGAATCAATAATAAGTGATTTTCCTGCGCCTGTTTCACCACTTAAAACTGAAAATCCGCCATTAAAATCAATTGTTAAATCGCTAATTAAAGCAACGTTTTTAATAGTTAAAGTAGTTAACATTATTCAAAAGGAACTTCAATTAAATCGTTAAGTTGTTTCTTTAGCGCAGTTATTTTGCCCTCGCTTTCTTTAAGCATCTCCATGCTCTTTTTAGCAATATCAACACTTTTTTCAAAAGCCTCAATAGCCTCTTGAAGACTAGTTTTTGGGTCTTCAAGTTTTTGGCTTATTTTTTCAAGTTCGTTTAATGATTCTTCGTATGTCATTTTATCTCCTTTATTTTTATAACTTTTGAAACAACAACTCCGTCATTTAAATAGTTATCAATCTCATCATTTTCTTTTATGTTTTTAACACTTAAAACAGGTTTATTATCTTTATCAAGTTTTGAATAGCCTTGCCTTAAAATAGCAAACGGATTATTCTTTTCAACTGCTAAACTAACCAATTCCATCTTCTTGCGGTTTAACTCAACAACTTTATTAATATTAGCAGTAATTTTTTGCAGTTTTTGCCCAAAAATTGCCTTATAATCGGCTAATTTCTGCCCAACATTAGAAAGTGTTAACGTTAAATATAATTTCTGGTCTTTAAGGCATTTTTGATATTTTTGAGATAGCCTTTCAAACATTAAATTTTCCAATGCTTTTAAATTGTTTATTTCATTATAATAATCAAAAACACAAATCTCGCTCGCAACTGATGGCGTTGCTGCTCTTAAATCGCTCGCAAAATCGCAAAGCGTAAAATCTGTTTCGTGACCAACGCCACTAACTATTGGTTTATGAGATTCAAAAACCGCTCTTGCAACCTTCTCCGTATTAAATGGAGCAAGGTCAATCATTGATCCGCCACCGCGCGCAACAATAATAACGTCAACCCTGCTAATTTTATTTAATTCGGCAATTCCTTCGCTAATTTCATCTTCAGCGCCCTCGCCCTGAACTTTAACTGGATAAAGCAAGATATCAACCTTTGGGTTTTTACGCCTTGCAACGTTAATAATATCGTGAATAACTGCACCCGTTTCACTCGTTACAACACCAATACATTTAGCATATTTTGGTATTTCGCGCTTATTTCGCTCGTCAAAAATTCCCTCGGCTTCAAGTTTTTCTTTTAAAAGCAAAAACTTTTTATAAAGGTCACCCATTCCATAAGGTTCAATCTTTGAAGCAACAAATGAAAGTTTGCCAAAGCGAACGTGATAATTTAACCTTCCGGTTATTAAAACACTATCGCCGTCTTTAATTTCGCTTGTTGCACCAAACTCAATGCAACTAAGGGTTGCCCCTTCTTCTTTGATATCAAAATAAGCGTTTCCGCCTGAGATTTTATAGCCTGAAACCTCACCGTAAACGCTAATACCAATCAACAATTCTTCGTTGTCAAAAATATTTTTAATATAGTTATTAAGTTGTGTTATGCTTAATTTTAAACCTTGCATTAAATCACCTTAGCTAAAACACCATTAATAAAAGATGCACTTTTTTCAGTCGAATAAATTTTACTTAAATTTATAACTTCGTTTATACTAACTTTTGTTGGAATATCTTTTTCAAACTCAATTTCATAAAGCGCAAGCATCATAAGCGCCATATCAACTTTATAAATTCTCTTTGAAGAATAACCTGTTGTTGCTTTTTCAATTTTATCCCAAAGATAATCAAAGTTTTGCGCAACACCAAAATAAACCCTGCTTGCGTATTCTTTTTCACCTTCGTCGCCAATTTCACTTAAATAATCAGCAAGCAAATCATCATCTATTTCACGGGTGAAAACATATTCAAAAATTAGTTTAAAAACTCTTTCCCTTGATTCTTTCCTACTCATAATTCCCTCTATTTACTTAAGAAATCTTCTAGCCCTTCTTCTTCTATTAAATTTTTCTTTTCAAACATGTTTGAAAATCTTTCTTTTAAAATATCTCTAATAGGACCAACCTTAGCCGGTTTTAACCTTGTTGGTTCTTTGCTTGGCTCTTTAATTGGTTCAACAGGCTTTGGTTGAGGTTTTGGTTGCTCAGCCGCTGGCTTTTCTTCGCTATTAGGTTTACTTTCTTTTGTGTTAAATACTATTTCAATTTTAGAAGAATTGCCTTTAACAGAAACATTACCCTGAACAACATTCATTTTGCTACCCATAATTTTTGTTAACTTAGCAGCCTTACCTTTACCGCTTTTAATATAAGTTTGAACTTTGCTTGGGGCTGATTTTTTTGCAGGGCCTTTTTTTATTGCTTTAACTTGTTGCTTCTTTGGCGCTGCTTCAACATCATTTTCCTGTTTTTTAACAGGTTTATAAGTTAAAACTAAAGGCTCTGCTATTCCCTTAGCAACTTTTTTAACCCTGTTTTTAATAATGAAAACATTAGGAATTTCTTTTAAAAACTCATTAAATTTAGGAAGTCTTCCAATAAGCTCATAACTAAGCAAAATCCTTCTTCCATTTTCATCTCTTTTTACTTCAAGCCCTAAAAGTTGGTAAAGATCTTTTATGCTTCCATCAGCGTTATATTGAACATCAATTCCTAAAATCTCATAAAGCTCCCTAAGCCTTCGTTCTCTTTCCTCTTTTTGTTTTTTAATTAGCGCCTGTTTGCGCCTTTCTTTAATTATCTTCTTTATGGCAACAGTTGCAAACCAACCATATAACGCAAATAAAACAACTAGCAATAAAATAAAAAGAACTAAACTTGCTAAAACGCCTGTTAATTTTAGAGTTAAAAGCAATGCAAAGATTGTCAATGCAATAACACTTCCTAAAATTAATTGAGTTTTTAAGTTTAGTTTCTTCATAATTTTTCCTTAGTTTATAGCAACATTATCTGTTGAATCAAAAACAACCCCTGTTACATTAACATTAATTTGTTCTGCTTTAAAATCAGTCATTGATTCAATGCTGCTTTTAATGTTTTCTTGAACTCTGAAAGCAACATCTCTAACAGAATAACCAAATAGCACATTAACAAAAACATCAACATAAACTGAGCCTTCAATAAACTCAATTATAACGCCTTTTTTATAGTTTTTGTTAAATAGCTTTTTAGAGGTTTTAATTCCTTGAGTGTTAATCCCAGCAATTCCGCTAATTTCCTGAGTTGCAAGCGTTACAATGCTTCTAACAACATTGCGTTTATAACTAACATTTCCCTCGTCAGTTAACGTTATTTTCTTTCCTTGAGCCATACTCTCACCTCTACTAAATTTAGTATATCACATTATTTTTTCTTTTGCAATAATTTTAAAGTTTAACACAAACAAACGTTTATAAAGTTAAACAAAAACCACTTAATTTTTCTTATTTATAAACAACAAAACTTTTATTCCTTAGAAACTTCAAGATTTAGATGCGTAAGAAGGCAACAAAAAAATTCGGGGTCGGAGCATACTTATTGTATGTGACCGCCTCGAATTTTTTAATTAACACACTTCGCAGTGTTTAATATTTTAACTTTATTAATTGATTTATTATGTTAAAAACTTTCAAGTTTGGGTATATAAGCAAGAAAAAAGAGTTCAATACCAAATAAGCATACTCATTGTATGTGTGTTTGGTTTGAACTCGAATTTTCTGAACTATTCCGCTACATTTTAGTTTTCTCTTTTTCCAATTATTTACGTTAGAAACTTCAAGATTTAGATGCGTAAGAAGGCAACAAAAAAATTCGGGGTCGGAGTGTACTACTTGTACATGACCGCCTCGAATTTTTTAGTTAACGCACTTAGGCGCTAAATATTAAAGTTTCTATTTGATGATTTTAGAAACAACACCAGAACCAACTGTTCTGCCGCCTTCACGAATAGCGAAACGAAGTCCTTCTTCAATAGCGATAGGAGTGATAAGTGTTACAGTCATTCTTGTGTTATCACCAGGCATAACCATTTCAGTTCCTTCTGGAAGTTGGATAGAACCAGTAACGTCAGTAGTTCTGAAATAGAATTGTGGGCGATAGTTGTTGAAGAATGCAGTGTGACGACCACCTTCGTCTTTTGTTAATACGTAAACTTCAGCAGTAAATTCAGTGTGTGGATGAATTGTTCCTGGTTTGCAAAGAACTTGTCCACGTTCAACGTCTGTTCTTTGAATACCACGAAGAAGAACACCAATGTTGTATCCAGCAACAGCTTCGTCAAGAAGTTTTCTGAACATTTCGATACCAGTTACAACTGTTTGTTGTACTTTTTCAGTCATACCAACGATTTCAACTGTATCGTTAATTTTAAGAGTTCCTCTTTCAACACGACCAGTAACAACGGTTCCACGACCAGTAATTGTGAAAACGTCTTCGATTGGCATAAGGAATGGTTTATCAGTATCACGAGCAGGAGTTGGGATATAAGTATCAACTGCGTTCATAAGATCACGAATTGGTTGAATGTCTGGGCTATCCCATTTTCCAGCTTTTGCAGCTTCAAGAGCTTGGAATGCTGATCCACGAATAATTGGAGTGTTATCTCCATCAAATTCGTATTGGTTAAGTAATTCACGAATTTCCATTTCAACAAGGTCAGCGAGTTCTGTATCTCCGCCTAATTGATCCATTTTGTTCATGAATACTACGATTTTAGGAACGCCTACCTGACGAGCAAGAAGGATGTGTTCCCTAGTTTGTGGCATTGGGCCATCTGTTGCTGCAACAACAAGGATTGCTCCATCCATTTGTGCAGCACCGGTGATCATGTTTTTAACATAGTCAGCGTGTCCTGGGCAGTCTACGTGAGCGTAGTGCCTGTTTGCAGTTTGGTATTCAATATGAGCAGTGTTAATTGTAATACCTCTTGCTTTCTCTTCTGGAGCTGAGTCAATTTGTGCATAGTCTCTAACTTCGTTGCTGTTAGGGTCGTAGTCATGAGCCATAACAAATGAAATTGCAGCAGAAAGAGTTGTTTTACCGTGGTCAACGTGTCCAATAGTACCAACGTTAACGTGTGGCTTAGATCTAACGAATGTTTCTGCCATAATTTAATTTCTCCTTTTTTTTAATGACTGCTAATATTTTAGCATAATTTTAATTAATTGTAAAATGATTTTACGATGTTTTTAAATATTAAAACATTTTTTATCTGCTTGCTCTTTCACCAATAATAGTGTTGGCAATAGATTTTGGAACCTCTTGGTAACGAAGTGGCTCCATAACATAATTTCCACGACCTTGAGTTTGTGAACGAAGGTCTGTAGCATAACCAAACATTTCAGCAAGTGGGACTTCTGCGTTAACGATTTGAACTCCCGCACTGCTCTCATTTCCAGTAAGCATACCTCTACGAGATGTAAGGTTCCCCATAACTGTTCCAAGATATTCATCAGGAACCTCAACTGAAACTTTCATGATAGGCTCAAGAATAACAGGATCTGCTTTCTTTGCACCATCTTGGAATGCCATTGAGCCGGCAATCTTGAAGGCCATTTCTGAAGAGTCGACTTCGTGGTATGAACCGTCAACCAAAGTAACTCTAAAGTCAACTGTTTCATATCCAGCAAGTACACCATTCATGCGGGCTTCTTGAATACCATTGTTAATTGGTTGGATATATTCCTTTGGAACTGATCCACCAACTGTTTTATCAATAAATTCATATCCTGTTCCAGCTGGTAATGGTTCCATATCAATAATACAGTGACCATATTGTCCTTTACCACCAGATTGACGAATGAATTTACCTTCAGCTCTAACAGCTTTCTTGATTGCTTCACGATAACTTACTTGTGGTTTACCAACGGTAGCTTCAACTTTGAACTCTCTAAGAAGTCTATCAACGATAATTTCAAGGTGAAGTTCTCCCATACCAGCAATCAAAGTCTGGCCTGTTTCTTGGTTTGTTGAAACACGGAATGTTGGGTCTTCTCTCATAAGTTTTGCAAGAGCAAGAGCCATTTTTTCTTGCATATCTTTTGTTTTTGGTTCAATAGCAAGTTGAATAACAGGTTCTGGGAAATTCATGCTTTCAAGTTGGATTGGATGCTTTTCATCGCAAAGAGTTTGTCCTGTGATTGTATCCTTAAGTCCAACGA
>JAFZXQ010000021.1 GCA_017616705.1 Clostridia bacterium
GCTTTTTCTGATGGTAAATATAATATAACAAATGATTTTGGTGGGACGTTGCATGAATATATAGGCAAGCAACAGGCCCTTGATTTAATGCATTATGTTGATAATATTAATATGCAGTTTGGTGGCCAAGGCGCTAAACTTTATTCAACAGCAGGAATTCAATTTAAAAAGATTTGTATTCAAAACAAACTTAATTTATTAGATGCTCAAGTAAGACATCTTGGAACTGATATTAATTACATAGTTTTACAAAATTTATTCAATCATTTAAAAGATAAAGTTGATTTTTATTTTAACACACAAGTTTTAGACATAATAAAAGAAAAAAACGATTTTGGAATCGTTACTAAAGATAAAAGTTTTAGTTGCAGATATGTTATTGTTTCTGTTGGAAGAAGCGGCAGCAAATGGATGGAAGAAATTTGCAAAAAACTCGACATAAAAACGAAATCTAACAGAGTTGATATTGGCGTTAGAGTTGAGTTGCCTGCGACAATTTTTTCACATATAACTGATGAGTTATATGAAAGCAAAATTGTTTATAGAACAGAGAAGTTTGAAGATGACGTTAGAACGTTTTGTATGAATCCTAATGGGATAGTTGTTAACGAAAACACAAATGGAATCATAACTGTTAATGGACATAGCTATGAAGACCCTAAACTAAAAACAGAAAATACTAATTTTGCGCTTTTAGTTTCTAAACATTTTTCTGAGCCATTTAAAGATAGCAATGGATATGGTGAAAGCATTGCCAGGTTATCTAATATGTTAGGTGGCGGGGTTATTTTACAGCGTTTCGGTGATTTGATTAGAGGCAGAAGAAGCACTGAAAAACGTATTCAAGAATGTACGACTATTCCAACATTAACGGCAACGCCGGGTGATTTATCTTTGGTTTTACCAAAGAGAATTTTAGATGGCATCATTGAGATGATTTATGCGCTTGATAAAGTTGCTCCTGGAACGGCAAATGATGACACTTTGTTATATGGTGTTGAAGTTAAATTTTATAATATGGAAGTTGATATCGACAATAATTTGGAAACAAAATTAAAGGGTTTATTTGTTATTGGAGATGGCAGCGGGGTTACACATTCACTTTCTCACGCATCAGCAAGTGGAGTTTATGTTGCAAGGCAAATCGCTAATCAATTAGCTTAAATTTTAAAAAGAAAGCATCTAAAATGTAATGATTAATAAAAAATATATGACTTAGCTGATCGCTAAGTCATTTTTTTGTAAAATAAATTGGAATTTTTAAGATTTTGTTGTATTATTGTTATAGAACGTAATTTACGGAAATTGCTGGTGAAAAATGAAAAAGAAAATTTTTATTTCAATAATTTCAATTGTTGGTGCGTCAGTTATTGCGCTAAGTTTGGCGCTAGGGATTTATCTTATGACTAAACAACCATCTTATTGGCAAGCTAAATATGATGAATTTGTTGTTGAAAACAGAAGCGCAAAGATGGGGCAAATTGTTTTTCTTGGCGATTCAATAACTGATTTTTGTCCGCTTGAAAACTATTATTCTGACCTCTCGCTTAAAACATATAATCGTGGAATTGGCGGCGATACAACGCTTGGAATTTTAAAACGTCTTGACGTTTCGCTTTTTGATATTAGGCCATCAAAGATTGTTTTGATGATAGGAATAAACGATATTAATAGCGGGCGAACTGTTGATGAAATTGCTGAAAGTTATAGCAATATTTTAAACCAAATTAAAACAAGGCTTCCTGAAACGCAGGTTTATTGCATGTCAGTTTTGCCAATGAGCGATAAACTCTTAGAGGTTGTTTCAATTGATTTAACCGAAAGAAATAACCAAGTTATTGCGCTTAATGAAAAGATAAATGAGTTAGCTAATGGGCTTGGTTATTCATATTTAGATTTATTTAGTCTTGTTTCAACAAGCGAAAACTTACTTAAAAACGAACTAACAGATGACGGAATTCATTTAAATAATAATGGCTTTACTATTTGGGCTAATTTAGTTAAACCTTATCTTGCTTAAAGGAGAAAATATGAAAGAAGGAAATTATAATTATAATAAAGACCTTATGGATAGATATAAAAGGGCAACAAAGCAACCTGATAAGTCCAGAATAGTTATTCAAGAAAATGTTTATAATGGGATTAAAATTAAACATGCAACTAGGAAAAAGGATCCAATGATAAGATTTAAAAGGGTTGGGGCTGGTGTTTTAGCGGCGCTTAGTATTGGAGCAACAATTTTCTTTGTTAGCAGGGGAAAGAATAATAATCAAGAAGTTGTAAACGAAAGTAATAGCGCTATTATTACTGTTACTGAAAAACCAGAACCAACTTCAACGATTGCGGATTTAACCCAAACAACAATTCCAGAAGAAAAGCCAACCGAAAAACGTCCACTCATTGAAGATCTTGCTAACCACGTTACTTTGAGGCATTTTAGCGGGAAGGCGAGCGACCCTAATGAAGATTATTATTGCCTTGATGAAGATTATGCGCTTGCGCTTTCAAAAGAAGCAATTAATAATGTTTATGAAAATATAAAAAAGGTTAATCCTTCAAGTGACCTTCTAAATTTGCTTGATTCAGGAATTATTAATGAATATTTATTAACGTCAATTAGTTTTGTTGAAAGCAACTATCGTTTTCAAAATAGCGATCATTCA
>JAFZXQ010000005.1 GCA_017616705.1 Clostridia bacterium
GCTTATTCCCCAATCAAGATCACGAGAAAAATCTCTGTCTTGAAGTTCGGCAAGATATTTCTTTGTTTCATTAATACTGTTAGCGCGCCAAATATATTCATTATCTTTCATATGTTTATTAAGCGCATCACGAAAAGCAGAAAGTTTGAAAACTAAAACCTTATTTTCTCTTTGCTCAGTTTTTCCGCCACAAACCAAACATGTTGCGCCATCTAAATCTTTTTCACTTGGAACAAATCCGCAGTCACAAGAATCCGCTTTTGTTCTTTTGCCACAGTTAGGGCAAGTTATTTCAACTTCGGTGTCAGCAACAAATTTTTGACAATGTGGGCAATATGGCCTAATTAATTTATTTTCATAAAGGTATCCGTTTTTATAGAATTTTTTAGTAAATTCTTGAACTTTCTCTTTATGGTAAGGATCATAAGTTATTGAATAAAGGTCATAACTAAAATTAAACTTATCAAAAGTTTCTTTAAAGTTATTATGATATCTATCAACAATATCCTTTGGAGTAACCCCTTCAAGTTTTGCCTTGATGCTTGGTTTTGTTCCGTGGCTATCAGTTCCGCCAACCATCAAAACATTATCCCCTGCCATTCTGTGATATCTAGCTAAAACATCACCAGAAATAAGCCCAGAGATATGCCCTAAGTGAAGGTTATTATTTGCATATGGCCATGCAACACAAACCGTAATAAATCGATTCATCAAATTCTCCTATTCTTTTTCTTTTTGTTCGTTTGAACCTAAATTAGAAGTGCTTAAAATTCCAAATAAGCCCCCTAAGAAATAGAAAAGATCACCAAAAATTCCAATAACAAGCATGATAGTGTGAGCAGTAACTTTCTTTGGTTCTTCTTTTAAATCTTTTGTTGCCTTCTTTGCAAGAGCAAAAATAACAACTGCAACAACAAGAGCAATAATGCTAGTAATAAGAACAAAGATTCCGCAAGCATAAGCTTGAGCTGGAGTATCAATAGCGCTTGCCCCTTGTTTTACTGCCTCTTCGGCAATTGCTGTTGGGTTAGCCATAATAAGAATACCTAATGCAACCATAATAGCTGCCCCAACAATTTCGATAATGTTAAAAACTTTACCAATTGTATACATTATTTTTGAGACATTTTTCATTTTTTTAATTCTCCTTTTGTTTATTATATTAATAATATAATCTTAAGTTAAAAAAGTCAATTTAATAAATAAAAAATTCTAACAAAAAAACACCAATCATTTTCAGATTAGTGCTTTAATTCTTATTTTATTTTTCTTTTTTTATTTGCCTTTCCCCACATTTTACCAACTGACTTTGCTAACGTCTTTTCGCTAACAAATCTTGAAATAAACCTAACAAACCTGTTGGCAAAACCAGGAATAATAACTGCCTTATTTTTCTTTAATTTCTTTAATGCATAATTAGCAATAAATTCAGGGCTTTTAGCTGTTATTCTTCCGCCAAACCCCTGACTAGCAATAGCATCTTTCATTGCCGGAGTTGTTGGAATTCCGCCAGGGCAAACAACGCTAACTTTAACCCCTCTTGGTTTTAATTCTTGCCTTAAGGCAACCATAAGTTTTTCAAGCAAACTCTTAGTTGAAGCATAAATGCTCATATATGGCATAGGATAAAATCCGCCAAGGCTTGAAACTGTTAAAATTTCTCTAACGTCAAAATTATCTAAAACCTTTCTCGTTAAAGCAACCGTTCCTAAACAATTTATTCTTATTGCGTTTAAAAGTTTTTCTTCGCTAAGCTCTAAAAAACCACCTTCAACAATAAGCCCCGCGTTATTTATTAACTTATCAATATTAATGTTGTTTGTTTTTATGTAATCAATTAGGGCAACAATGCTTTTTTCATCACTTAAATCCATAATAAATGATAAAATTTGCAGATTTTGATATTCCTTTTTTAGACTATCAACGAATTTTTGTGTTTTTTCTGCATTAGTTCCGGTTATAACAACATTAGAGCCTTCATTTAAAACAGATTTAGTAAAAGCACTACCTAACCCACCGCAAGCGCCTGTTATGAGCGTCCATTTAATTTGGTTATCTTTCTGACTCATCTATATCTTCCTCTATTGGGTCTAAACTTGATGAAGCGGAAATCCCATTTGTTACGATCTTGATATGGTCTTTTTCATTATCAATTATCAATTCTTCTTTATTTGTTCTTACTGGTAAAGCCCTATCATTGCCAACGCCTTCAACCATAATCTTTAAAAAGCTAACACTTCCATTTTGGCTAACTGAAACGTCACAATGACAAATTATAGCGCCACCAACATTATATCTTCCGTCAATAATATTACTTCTAGCAGCACCACACATATTATAATCTAACATTGAAATAAAGTTGCCATTAATCAATGTTTCTTTTTTAGACAATAATTTAAAATTATTGAATGTTGATAAAAATTCTTTAACTTTTCTTTTAGCAACACCATTTGAGATTGTGTCTAGTCTTAATAAACTTCCTTTAACAATTTCATTATCAACTTGATTAAAAATGTTAAGATTGCCAATATAAAAGCTATCCATCTCTAAATTTTCTTGTCCTAAAATCATAAATCCCCCATTGAACAAAAGATATTTTAGCAAGAAATACCAAAAAAGTCAAGAAACTAGATAACAGCCCTTAATCCCTTTGGATAATAATTTTTAAGCGTTCCCATAACTGCTTTTGCGCCGCCTAAACAAACACCTAAATAAAAAACACCAACAAAGCCGTTTAAGTCATCATCAAGCTTAATTTCAAGCCCTCGCAAATAATCTTTCATCTGTTCAAAATTTAACTCAACCTTGTTTTTAAACAAATTTCCGTAAACCTTAAAGAATTGATGATGCGGAATAAACCTGTCATTAGTTACGTCGCCAACTTTTATCCCCCTGCTAACATAGTTTAATTTTAGCCCAGCAAATTCATTGTTAACATAAACTGAATCGCCATAAACTTTAAGTTCAGAATCAAAGTTTTCTAGGTTTTGCGCTATAAATTCTTTTGCAATTTTTAATATTTTTTGCTCATTTTGACTTGTTTTTGCGGTTTTTTGTAGGTTTTTATTGCATTTTTCTTCTTTTTGCTCATCTTTTTGCACTTTTTGAAGTAAACAAATAAATTGACCCTCTCCAAGCCTTCCAAAAGGGTAGCATCTTCTTGCTAGTTTTAAATTAAAGCC
>JAFZXQ010000006.1 GCA_017616705.1 Clostridia bacterium
AACAACGGTTTGGGGCGTTATCGGGCTGGCCGTTCTTGGAATTGCCGTTTCGATGGTTTTAGATGCTCTTTGCGCATTGTTTATAAGGCTAATTAGCAAAAAAGTTAATCCTTTTTCAAAGTTTTTTAACGAAAGAAAAGGGGAGCGAACTTTTTACGAAAAGATTGGCGTTAGAAAGTTTAAAGATAAAATCCCAGAATTGGGCAAAACGCTTAAATTTTTTGATAAAACAAAAGTTCCTGAAAACCCAAATAGCGAATATATGTTAATGTTTATTCACGAAACGGCGCTTGCTGAACTTATGCATTTAGTAACGGTTTTCGTTGCGCCACTAATTTTGGTTATTATGCCACTAAGATATTTGCTTTATATTTCGCTTCCTGTTATGATTGTTAACATTTTTTTACAAATTATGCCAATAATTGTTCAAAGATATACTCGCCCAAAACTCGTTGCGGGCTATAAAAGATTATTAAGAAATGAAGAAAGGTTAGCCGAAAAAGAAAATAAGGCTGAATAAAGGAGAAAATTATGAGAAAATTTGAAATTTCAACAGACAGCACGTGCGACTTTTATGCCGACGAATACGTTAAATATGACGTTGCTTTTGCGCCACTTGAATATAACATAACAACAGGTGATAAGTTAGAGATTGAATATGATAACTATACTAAATATGAGCAATATGTTGACTTTTATAATAGGTTAAGAAATGGCTCAATTGCTAAAACATCAATTTTAAACGTTCAGGCGCACGTTGATATGTTTACAAAACTTGCTAAGGCCGGTGTTAAACAACTTCTTCATATCTCTCAAGGCTATGGCCTAAGCCCAACTGTTGACAACGCTAACGCCGCCATTGAAATTGTTAAGAAAGATTTTCCTGATATTGATTATGTTGCTATTGAAAGTGACACAACAACTCGCGGTGAAGGTTTTATTGTTAAGGCCGCAATAAAAATGCGCGACGAAGGAAAAACAAAAGAAGAGGCTGTTGAAGTTCTAAATAATATTAAGCATCATATTCAACACTTCATTTTAGCTAACGACCTTAAGTTTTTGGCGCGTGGCGGAAGAATTAGTAAAGCCGCCGCTAACATTGGCTCATTATTGCAAGTTAAACCAATTATTGAGTTTGGCCGTGACGGAAAACTTAAAGTTTGCAGGAAGGAAATAGGCTTAAATAAAGCGCTTAAATCAATTGTTAATGATTTTGGCAACTTTACTTTAAATAAAGACTTCCCATATATTGGAATTGTTCATACTGATAACGAGCCTCTTGCCTTAAAGTTAAGAGATATGTTAAAGGAGAAATATGGCGTTGAAGCCGAGGTTTATATTATGGGGCCAATTATTGGCGCACATGTTGGGCCTGGCGCTGTTGCTTATGCTTTTATAAGCAACGAAGATCGCCCTTATGAATAAAGAAAAAATAAAAGCCGGCGTTAAGCCGGTTTTTTTATTGGAGCTACTGGCGAGAATCGGACTCGCGACCGCCGCATTACCAATGCGGTGCTCTACCACTGAGCCACAGTAGCACACAAGGTGATTTTATTATACAAGGTTTTGTTGGGTTTTGCAAGAGTTTTAGGCTAAAATATGTTAAAAATAAGTTGATAAGATTGCTATGTCTTTGCTCGCAATGGCAATGTGTCACCCTGAGCGAACAGAGTGAGTCGTGAGGAATTGTTCCACTTTAATAATAAAACATTACAATTTTAGTTAATATTAAGCGCACTTTTTTATTGTTTTGCGGAAAGTTGATTAATTTGGTGTGATAATAGTTAAAAATTGTTTAAAAACTGCAATTTTATATTTTTTAAACCGCAAAAATGGCAAAATATAGTGTTTTGGGGTGTTATTTTTTGCAGTTTTTTAATAAAAACCCTTTGGTATTCGCGGGCTCATACCAGCCTTCCCCTGAAGGGGACACAACCCTTTGGTGCGGGGCACCAACCTTCCCCTAAAGGGGACACGGCATTTCTACGACTTCGCTCGCAATGACAATGTGCAACCCCGAGCAAACGGAGTGAGTCGTGAGGGTCTATTCAATATGTGTTCCCTGAGCGGAGCGTAGGGAAAGGTGGTAACGATAGTTACCAAAAGGTTTTAAACCCTTTGTCTCACGTTGTTCGACCGCTTCCCCTAAAGGGACACATGAAGTTATTTAAATCAATTAAGAAAAATGGCGAATTTTATTTTGAAAAAATTTTTTAATATGTTATATTAAATCTGTTAAGGTGGAGTCTCGCCAAATGAATAAAAGTTGGCTAGATTCTAAAACTAACCTCAGGAGGTCTTATGGACGTATCTAACGATTCAGTTGCTATGTTTGAAGCCGAAGAAAAGGCTGAAGAAAAAGCTGAAGTTAAAACTGAAGAAAAAGCAGAAGTTAAAAAACCAAGAGTTAAAAAAGCCGAAAAGGTTGAAGATAAAAAAGAGGCCGTTAAGGTTGAAGTTAAGCCTGAAGTAAGTGAAGCAAAGGCTAACGAGCCTCAAGTTAAAGTTAAAAGAAAGAAAACAGGGGGCGAAATTGCCTCTTTAACCATTTCAATCATTTTATTGGTTTTAATGGTTCCTGTTTTGTTGATTAATGTTGTTTTGATTATTGGGGCAATCGCTCATCCTAATGATGTCCCAAGTTTTTTTGGTTTTAAACCGCTTATTGTTTTGAGTGACTCAATGTATCCTCAAATTAAAACTAACGACCTTGTTATTTCAAAAGAGGTTGACGTTAAAACTATTGTTGTTGGCGACGTTATTTCATATCGTGAGAAAAATGCTGATGGCTCACTTGGCGCCGTTGTTACCCACAAGGTTGCAAAGGTTACCATTGACGGCGAAGGCGTTGTTCACATAACAACAACAGGAATTAACAACATTGTTAGAGAAAGCGACGGAACGCCTAAGAAAAATGCTCAAGGCGAAAACGTAACTTATCCTGATGACCCAATTACCGGCGACCAAGTTATTGGTAAGTTTGTAATGAGGTTGCCAGGGTTTGGAGGAATTATTTATTGGATGCAAAGCGTTTGGGGATTAATCGTTTGCATTGGTCTTCCTGCTCTTGCCTTAATCATTTATGAATTAGTTAAACGAAATGCCGAGCTCAAGGCTGAAAAACAAACTAGCGCAAGCGCAACCGAAGAGCTTGAGGAATTACGTAAAAAACTCAAAGAGATGGAGGAAACCAAACAAAATAAATAACATTGGTTTTATCAGTTTGCCAAGAAACTGTTAAGATAAAGAGCAATCAAATTATTGGTGCTCAGAAACAATTTGACGGATTGCTACAAAACCTTATATCCGTTGAACTTGACGATTTATGCAGAACGGTAAAGTAGCTACCTGTATAAATCTTCAAAAAGAAAAATTTTTAAAGGAGAAAAACAAAATGAAAAAGAAAAATTGGTTATTGACAATTGCTTTTGCAGTTTTGTCATTAACTATCATTTCAACTTGCGTTATTGGTTCAACTTACGCTAAGTTCACAAGCGGAATTGCTAGTGGCGCTAAAGTTCAAGCTGCCGGTTTCTTAGTAGATGGTGGTGAAGTTGACCTTAGCGGAACTTTCGCAATGGTTGCTCCAGGTGAAACTAAAGCAACTGAGGTTACTGTTAACTACTTCTCACAAGTTGAAACTGTAATTGCAGCTTCTACCGCAACAATCACTGGTACTGGTGTTTTTGACACCACTGATCCAGATGGTGAAGGCCAACAAGTTAGCCCATGGGTTGCTTTCCTTACAGCTTATAAAGCAACTTCAACAGGAACTGCTAACACTAACATTACAACTTCAACTCCATTATCAACTGTATTTACTATTTCAATTGGTTCTGGTACAGGAACTCTTGCTGAAGACTTCGCAGCAGCTGTTGCAGCTGAAGCAACAAGTGAAGGAAGCGCAGCTACATTAGTGACTGGACAAACAACTCGTCTTAATGCTATGGGAGCTGCTGAAACTGAAGCTCTTGAAGTTGAAGTTGAAGTTAATGTAACTTGGAATGAAGTTGATGATGTATTTGATACAATGCTTGGTAATGCAATTGCTGAGTTATTACAAGCACAAACTTCAGTTGTTAGCTACATCAACGTTAGTCTTCCATTAACAGCTTCTCAATACACTGGCTCTTAATTGGAAAATTAAGTTTTAGAATTATTAGGCATCAGCCTAAATTAAGTGGTTTTTGGTTGGTCTTTGATCTTGGATAAGAAGACCGCCAAAAAACTTCTTATCAGGTTTTGCTAGGTTTAAAAAGTTCTTTAAACTTAACACAACTTGATAAGGAAATCGGGATTAAACAAAGGGAAAATGAACGAATCTAAATTTAAAAACAGTTTAACGAACATGCCGATAATTGGCAAACCTAAGCTTGGATTACGCAAGCGCATTTATGATTCGCAAAATCAGATTGTTGGAACAACCTCAGGAAACAAAATTTATGACTTAAACGGAAGGCTTTGGGGAACGGTTGTTACTAAAGATACGGCTTCGGGATATAACAAAAATGATATTATCAGCCGAGGCGACGTTATCGGAACGATTGACGAAAGCAAAAACATTTATGCGAAAAGGCGAAGTTCAACTTCATTTGACGTTTTGCCAAGCGTTTATATTGGGCGAGTTAAGGCGAATAAAATTGTTTCAGTTTTGTTCCCATTGCTTATTGCGCTTGTTTCAGCAACGGCGGTTACGGGAACGGTTGTTGCTAACATGTTAAAACCTGATGATGATTATCTTAATACTGCGCCGGTTTTAAAAGTTGTTAACCAAAGCAACCAACAAGAATGGTCGCAAAACGGAAATCTTAAGATTTTTTATAGCAACCAATATAACACAGACGCTTATATTGCTCCTGGCGACAGCGGGGAATATAGGTTTGTTATAAACAACGCAAACGCGCACCCAATTGAATATTCAATAACCTTAACTGAACATAACGAAAATGAGTTTTCATTAAGATATAGGCTTAAAGCAGAAACTTATGTTATTGGCGGAGAAGGCTATAAAGATATTGACACGATAACTATTCCAACCAAGCGCCTTGAAGCAGGGCAATCACAACTTTATAGGCTTGCGTGGTATTGGGATCCTAATGTTGATGATGAACTTGATACGCTTAACGGGCAATATCAATCAGAATATAGCATAAACATTGCGATCAACGCATCATTTGTTATTTAAGGAGATTATGAGCAAGTCACAGCGCAAAAAACAAGAGCTAGAAAAGGCAAAAAACCCTCAACCTGAAGAGCCAAAAGTTGAGGAAATAGTTGAGGTTAAGCCTAAAAAAACCAAGAAAGAAATAGCAAAATTAGTTTTAAACATTGTTGCTAAAGTTTTACTTGGAATTTTTAGCGCAATCTTAATATTCTTTATTATTGCGGACATTGTTTATTTAGTTAAACAAAGCCGTGGCGATAAAGTTCCTATGTTTTTGGGGTATGCTAATCTTAAGATTGAAACGGGGAGCATGAGCCCAACGATTAATGCTGGTGACTTAATAGTTATTCACGCGCAGGGGGAATATAATAAAGGCGACGTTATAACTTTTGAAACTGAAGATGGAAAAACGGTTACTCATAGAATTATTGAAGTTTATGAGAAATCGCTTATAAGAGAAAGATGTTACAGAACGAAGGGAGACTATGTTGGAAACTCTCCTGACCAAATAGCAACAGATTATGACAATTATATTAAAGATGAACAAATTTACGGGCGCGTTGTTATGATGGTTAGAAACGGCGGAACGATTTTGGAATTCTTTAAAACGCCGGTTGGAATGTTTGTTTTCTTGGGACTTGGCATTTTAATTCTTTATCTTCCATCAATCATTAAATTTATTGTTGTTAAAATCAAAAAAGAAAGATTAAAGGCGCAAATTAAGGCGCTTGAAGAAAACAAAGAAGAAAAGGTTGAAATCTCTGAAAAAGAAATAAAGGTTAAAGAGCCTAAAAAAGAGGTTAAGCCTAAAGAGAAAAAAGAGGTTAAAGAGCCTAAAAAACAAAGCAAGGGGAAAGCAAAACAAACAAAGGCAGATAAGTAGGATAAAACAGTGAAAAAAATAAGAGGGTCAACAGTTAGAATATTGGTTATTATTGCCATGTTTGTGGCAGTTGTTGGTTGCGCGATTGCAACTTCGGCTGCTCGTTTTTCTAGCCTTCTTAGTTTTGATGCAAGTCACAGAGCAGCGGGGTGGTGGGTTGTTGTTAATGATGAAGACTTCTCAACAACTAACACCTTTAACCTATCGCTTGCGGAAACGGTTACTGTTTATGACCTTTGTGATGAAACGAAAATCTGCCCAGGGTCAATGGGAACTTTTGACTTAACGATTGACTGCCGATATTGTGAAGTTGACGCTAATTGGAGCGTGACTTTTAGCAAGCAATCGCCATTAGTTGACTATCCGCCAATTCAGTTTAAAACTGATTATAGCGGGCAAGACACGCCGGTTGACTTTTCAAGCGCTAGTTTTAGCGGAGACATAGCGTATAACCCAAGCAACCCTTCTAGCCAAGTTGTTACCATATCATTTACTTGGATTTGGCCAATAGCATCTTATTTAAATGAAATTGAATATGCTGGAAATGACTATATCTTCAACGCAAATGTTGTTGTTCAACAAGATTTAACATAAAGCAAAAGACCTTGGATTAACCAAGGTCTTTTGCTGGATAAAACAAAATGAGTTTTTAGCATATTAAGAGTGGGAAATGTTCTTAATAGCTTTTTTAGGAATTATTTCCTTTTTTCAGTAATAAGTAACTCAAACTTAATTACGCGCTTATTTTAACACGGGTTTTGCGGTTTGTCAATACTGTTTTTTAAAAAAAATCTGTTAAAACTCGTTTTTTTCTCAATATTTTTAATAATTGAGCGAAAATCACTCCTTTATTAGTAAAAATCTAGTAAAAATATTGACTAAAATGTCAAAAAAACTTAAACTAAAATAACGAGGTAAACATGGCGAAAAAAATTGTTGCGCAAATATTTGATGAAGATAATTACATCAAGAAAAACAGAGAATATAAAAAAGAGTGTTTAGCAAAAATTAAAGAGTTTAATGCTAACGGCAAGAAAACTATTGCGATCTTTACTGACGCTTATTATCCTATTGTTGACGGCGTTGTTAGAGTTTTAGATAATTACGCTAAAAGGCTAACGAACGATTATAACGTTGTTGTTTGCGCTCCGCTTCATAAGGGGCATGTTTCTCGTCAAAAATATCTAGTTTTAGGGGCGGGGAGTTTATATTTTAAGGCCGTTAACTATGACCTTGCTTTTCCAACGCTTGACGGCGATTTTAATGATTTAATTAGAAAACTTAGAATTGATATTATTCACGTTCACAGCCCATTTAGCCTTGGCTCTTTTGCAATTAGCCTTGCTAAAAGAAGAAAAATTCCGGTTGTTGCAACCTTTCACAGCCAATATAAGAAAGATTTTTACCAAGCAACAAAGAGCGAATTTTTAACGAGCATGCTTTTAAGCAATATCATGAAGGTTTTTAACAAGGCAACAGAAGTTTGGACGATGCACCAAGCCAGCCTTGAAACGCTTATAAGTTATGGGTTTAAGGGCGATCATTATTTAATTGAAAATGCAACAGATTTTGTTAAGCCAAATAACATTAACGAACTTGAAAAGAAAGTTAGAAAAGAGTTTGACGTTAAAGATGATGAAAAGGTTTTCCTTTTTGTTGGAAGGCTTGTTAAAACTAAAAACATTATCTTTTTAGTTGAGGCGCTTAAAGCGCTTAAAGACAGGGGCGTTAAGTTTAGAATGTTTTTTGTTGGCTCAGGGCCAGATAAAAAAGAACTTAGCGAAAAAGTTAGCGAACTTGGGCTTGATAACGAAGTTGTGCTTGTTGGGAGCGTTACTGACCGCAACAGGCTTTACTCTTTTTACCAGATGGCTGATTTATTCTTATTCCCAAGCCTTTATGACGTTTCAAGTATTGTTCAAATTGAGGCGGCGTGCTTTAAAACTCCGGCTGTGTTTTTAAAGGGCAGCGTTACGAGTTGCACGGTTACTGATAACGTTAACGGGTTTGTTGCCGAGAATAGTCTTGAAGGCTTTGTTGACAAGGTTTATAATATTGTTAACGAAAAGGGGCTTATTGAGAAGATAGGGGAGCAAGCAAATCGCGACCTTTATATAACGTGGGAGCAGGTTATTGAAAAAGCGAAAGCTAGATATGAAATGCTTATGAAAAAAAATGAGCGCTTGCATAACGTTAAAAGAGTTTTGAAAGAAAGCAAGAAGGTAAGCAAAAAATAAAAAAGGCATAAAAAAACCTTAACTGATGTTAAGGTTTTTTCTTTTTAAGATTAGTTTAAAGAATCTTTGAAAGCTTTACCAAACTTGAATGTTGGAGCTTTGCAAGCAGCAACTTTAACTTTAGCACCAGTCATTGGGTTAGTGCAAGTTCTAGCTGGTTTCTTTTTAGCTTCATAAGTTCCGAAGCCAACTAATGCGATCTTTTGATCTTTAGCAAGAGTTTCGTAAACAACTTTAGTATAAGCATCATAAACTGCTGTTGCTTCTTTGATAGTTGTTCCAGCTTCATTTGCAACTGCTCTTAGAAATTCGCCTTTGTTCATAAACGTCCTCCTTAAATTTAACAAGATATTATCTTGTTTATTACCTTAATTTTAACAAAATAATTAATTTTTAGCAAATATATTTAAGTGTTTTTAATAAAAAAATCAATTTTTATTAGATTTTTTGGGCTTTAGAGCCCTTTTTTTATCAAAATTTTGGTTTAAAACATAAAATGGCTTAAAAGGAGACGTTTATTATGCAACAAAAATTTAACTCTTTATCAGATAAATTCTTTATTGAAAAGAGCGTTAAAATTGACAAAACTGCCATAATTTACCCCGGCGTAATACTTTCAGGAACAACAATTATTGAGGCGGGTGCGGTTATTATGCCGGGGTGCGTTATCGTTGATTCAAAGGTTGGCAAAAACACTATTGTTAAAAATTCATACATTGAAAAGAGTGAGATTGGGGAGGGCTGTGAGGTTGGCCCATTTTCAAACCTTAGGCCAGGCTCAATTATAAGCGACAAGGTTAAGGTTGGCGCATTTTGTGAAACGAAAAATGTTTGTGTTGGCCGGCTTTCAAAAATCAGTCATTTATGCTATGTTGGCGACGCGGTTGTTGGGGAGAAGTGTAACATAGGGTGCGGAGTTGTTTTTGCTAATTTTAACGGCAAGATTAAGCAAAAAACGCATATTGGCAACCATGTTTTTGTTGGGTGTAACGTTAATCTTGTTGCTCCGCTTAGGGTTAGTGATGACGCTTATATTTGCGCCGGGACAACGGTAACTGAAGATGTTAGCAAGGGGGCTTTTGTTATTGGGCGAACGAGGGCCGTTTCAAAAGATTGTAAAGCAAAAATTTACTGGGAATAAAAAAGAAGCAAAACTGCTTCTTTAATTTTTTAATTGTAAGATTAAAACGTTTATGTCGGCTGGGTTAACGCCAGAAATTCTTGACGCTTGGCCGATTGTTTTTGGCTTGATTTCAGCGAGTTTCATTCGCGCTTCCATTCTTATTCCCTTAAGGTTAAGATAGTCAATATCGTCAGGAATTAGCCTTGATTCAAGCTTTGCGTTTCTTTCAATTAATTGCTCTTCGCGAGTTAAATATCCTGCATATTTAACGCTTATGCTAACCTGGTTTAAGACTTCTCTAGAATAGCCTTTTAAAAGCCCAAGTTCTTTCTTAATATCAAAAATTGAAATGTTGCTTCGCTTAATTAAATTAACAATTGTTATTCCTTTTGGAGCAGGGCTTTCATTATGGCGAGCAAGGAATTCATCAAGCGCTTTTGACGGCTTAATTGATTGCTTTATTTCTTCTTTTAGTTTGCTTATTGACTTCATTTTTCGCTTGAAAGCGTTATATCTAACGTCATCAACAAGCCCAACACTTCTTCCTATTTCGGTTAGCCTTATATCAGCGTTATCTTGCCTTAAAAGGAGCCTAAATTCAGCGCGGCTTGTCATCATTCTGTAAGGCTCGTTAGTTCCTTTTGTTGTTAAATCGTCAACTAAAACGCCGATATATGAATTATCACGCCTTAAAATTAACTGCTCTTTATTTTTGTTATAAAGGTTAGCGTTGATTCCAGCGAGTAAGCCTTGGGCGCCCGCTTCTTCATAGCCGCTTGTTCCGTTTATTTGACCTGCGCAATAAAGCCCTGAAACAGGTTTTGACTCAAGGGTTGGGTAAAGGTTAAGTGGGTTAATGCAATCATATTCAATAGCATAGCCCCATTTTGTTATCTTAGTTTCTTCAAGCCCAGGCACGCTTTCAACCATTTGTTTTTGAATATCGCTTGGCATGCTCGTGCTCATTCCTTGAAGATAAATTTCGTTTGTTTCAAGGGTTTCAGGCTCTAAGAAAAGTTGATGGCGGTCATGGTCAGCAAAACGCACAATTTTTGTTTCAATTGAAGGGCAATATCTTGGACCGATTCCGTTAATTTCACCATTATACATTGGCGCTTTATCAAGGTTATCAAGTATTATTTGTTTTGTTTTAAGCGTTGTGTAACCAAGGTGGCAAACGCAGATGTTTTTAGGCGTTTTCTTAGTTAAAAAACTAAATGATTGAATGTTTGTGTCGCCCTTTTGCTCAATAAACTTTGAATAATCAATAGTGTCACCATCAAGGCGTGGGGGAGTTCCTGTTTTAAATCTTCTTATTTCAAAACCAAGGTCGGCAAGGTTTTTGGTTAGTAATGTTGCTCTATCAAAAGTTGCAGGGCCTTTTTCTTTAATAACCGTTCCCGTTATTGTTCTTGCGTTAAGATAAACACCAACGCAAACAACAACACTTTTACAACTAAAAGTTAAGCCAGATTTGGTTTTAACACCAACAACTTTCCTTTCTTCAGTTAAAATTTCACTTGCTTCATCTTCAATAATTGTTAAATTCTCTTGGTTTTCGCAAACTTTAAGCATGTTTCTGTGGTATGCGTTTTTGTCTATTTGCGCTCTAAGGCTATAAACAGCAGGACCTTTGCTTAAATTAAGCATTCTTATTTGAAGTGAATTAGCATCAGCGCTTATTCCCATTTGACCGCCAAGCGCATCAATTTCACAAACAAGATGGCCTTTAGCAGTTCCGCCAATGCTAGGATTACAAGGCATGAAAGAAAGACTCTCTTTAGTTAGAGTTATAAGAAGGGTTTTATTGCCCGTTCTAGCTAGAGCAAGGCTGGCTTCAACGCCAGCGTGCCCACCACCAATAACTATTGAATCGTAATCCATCATTATTTTCCTAAACAGAATTTAGCAAAAATAGCATCAATGATATCTTCGCTTGTTGTGTTTCCTGTTATTTCACC
>JAFZXQ010000022.1 GCA_017616705.1 Clostridia bacterium
AGCGCGCTAATTAGTGCGCTTTGAGTTAGGTTATCGCCAAGCGTTAACCTAACGTTATTAAAAATAAACTCACTCTTATATTTAATTGTTATAACTTCGCTAATGAGTTCTAATAAAAGCAAAACAAAATAGTCTTTTTGCTTTTTAGGAACGGCAAGAGTTAACTTGCTTCTATCCTTTAAATTGACTTTTATTATTAAACCGCCAACAAACTTAACTTGGCTTGAGATTTTGCTATAAATATAATCAAGCATTACCGATTCATTACTACTAACGCTAAGCGTTTGTTCCCACATACTTTCTCCTTAAAAATAGTATATGAAACAACATTTGCAATTAACCAAAAAATTTTAAAATAAAAACGCTAACCTAAAATTAGCGTTTTTCTAACAAATTGCTTGAAAATTTATCACTCGTTAGTTAAATTCTATAACCAACTTCTGTTTCATTTTCTTCCATAATTCTTCCCGTTTCGTTTGTTACTCTTAGTTTTTCACAAACCTCACGAGATAATTCCATTAGTTCTGTTCTATCAATAAGCCTAACACCATTTTCTTTAGCAAGCGTTTCAGCTTGTTCAGTAAAGGTTGAGTTTGTAACAACAAAGGCTTCTTCGGCTAAATAATGCGCTTTTGCTCCAACAACTTCGCTAACACTTTTAGAGCCAACACTTTTATTATATCTTTTAGCCTGAACAACGGTTTTAACTCCGTCTTTAACTAAAATAAGGTCAGCGCCATAATCACGGCTTTTACTCGTTACTTCAACGGCATAGCCAAGGTAAAAGAACAAACATTTTAAATATTCTTCAAACTCATAGCCTTCCATAATATCAATGCTTGTTATGTCGCTTGATAAAATTAACTTTCTACCTGTTTCGCCTTCGCGCTTCCACTTCTTATATTTTCTGTGTTTTACTATTGCCTCAATTAATTTATAAATAAGAAAAACAGGCAACAAAATAACAAACAAAATGAAACATATTATTCTTATAACTATGTTTGGTTTTCTTGCCATATTTCCCCCTTATATTATTCTAAAACATTTTTTGATAATTTCAAAATGTTTTATTATTCGCTTTTAACTTTTTAATCAATATGGTAAAATTTTAGTGAGGTAATTATGATAATAACAATTGACGGAACAAGCAGTTCTGGAAAAAGCACTGCCGGAAAAATGTTAGCTAACAAATTAAACTTTTGCTTTCTTTCAAGCGGTGAAATTTATAGGGCAATCGCCTATTTAATAATAAAAGACAAACTTAACGCAAATGATGTAAAAAACTGCTTATCAGTTATGAATAAGGCTAAAATTAGCGCAAAAGTTAAAAATAATATTGCGCAAATATATATTGATGAAGTTAACGCAACGCCCCTTCTTCATAACCCTGAAGTTAGCGTGATGAGCGCTAAAATATCACCTATTCACGAGTTTAGAGAATTTGCTCGTTCGCTTCAACATAAGATTGCCGAAATCTGCAAAGATATTGTTGTTGAGGGGCGCGATACCGGAAGCGTTGTTTTCCCTAACGCTGATTATAAATTCTTCGTTTCTGCTTCACTTAAAGAGCGAACTAACAGGCGTTATCTTGAATATAAATCAAGCGGTAAAAAGATAACAAAAGCCGAAGTTTTAGCCGCCCTAAAAGAAAGAGACATGGCTGACCAAACAAGGCATGAAAGCCCATTAATTGTTCCAAAAGGCGCAGTTAAAATTAATTCATCAAATATTGACGCAAATTGCGTTACTAAAATAATGTTAGATCACGTTAAAAAGGCATAAAAAAAGCGGTTTATAACCGCATTTTTTATTTACTCTTTTTCTTATCAGATTTAACAAGCATTTTCTTTTCGCCATCATAATAGCCACAATTTGAGCAAACGCTGTGAGCTACTTTTTTCTCATGACAATTAGGGCACTCAACTAGTGTTGGAGCACTTGCCTTCCAGTTAGCAATTCTGCTTCTTCCTCTGCTTTTTGAAACTTTGTGTTTTGGAACTGCCATTAATCTTTCCTCCTACTTAAATTTATCCGCTAGTTTAACAAAGGGATTATCTTCATTAAACTTAATTTTACAATCGCAAGCGCCCTCATTAAGATTTTTTCCGCAATTTGAGCAAACGCCAAGGCAATTATCTTTGCATAAAACACGCGACGGAATATTAACTATAACAAGTTGATTAACGATATCATCTAAATCAACTTTATTAGCACTAATAACGAAATGCTCTTGATCAAACTCGCTTGTTAAAATCTCATTAACTTCAACAAATAAGTTTTCCTCAAAACTAACCCCACACTTTGAGCAAACAAACTCCATTGGAACTATTATCTCGCCAACTAGTTTGATTTGATCGCCATCAAGCCTAGCTTCAAGGTTTGCTAACCCAGCGCCAACAAACTTATATGGCGCAGCAAATTCAGAATTTTCATCAAAGCTAAATTCAAAACTTGCCTTCTCACTTGGCTTTACTCTTGCGAGCAAATTAGTTAAATCAAGAATATTACCTTCTTTATTTAATGCACGGCTCATTATATACCACCATTTTAATTTTGTCAATCGTTTTTGTTAAATTGACTTTTTATTTATTTAAGCCTAAAACAACATCTTTTGTTTCTCTTGCAATCATAATTTCTTCATTTGTTGGAATAACAAAAATTCTTGTTTTGCTTCCCTTTCCAGTAAGTTCAACTTCAGCGCCCTTTGGAGTTTTAGCGTTTTGTTCGTAATCAAGAACAATTCCAATTCCTTCAAGGCCTCTGCAAACCTTTTCTCTAAACTCTGGCCCGTTTTCACCAACGCCAGCAGTAAACGCAATAGCGTCACAACCGCCTAAAACTGCCATATATGAGCCAATATATTTCTTAATTCTGTAAGCGCACATATCAAGAGCCAACCTGCAATTATCGGCTCTTTCGCTAACTTCATCGCTATAAGCAATGGCCTCAATATCACGCATATCCTCGCTAACACCGCTAACGCCAAGTAACCCACATTTCTTATTAAGCCAAGTTACTGCCTCGGCAACTGATTTGCCAGTTTTCTCACAATAAGTCGCCAAAACGCTAGGGTCAATATCGCCACTTCTTGAACCCATAATTAAGCCTTCAAGCGGAGTAAAGCCCATGCTTGTGTCTTGACATTTACCATCTTTAACGGCGCAAAGAGAACTTCCGTTTCCGATATGGCAAACAATAAATTTACCCTTAAAGCCCATCTTCTCAGCCAAGATCTCTGAAACATATTTATGTGAAGATCCGTGGAAACCATATTTTCTTATATCCCATTCTTTATATGCAGTTTGGTCAACAGCATATCTATAAGCATATTCTGGCATTGTGCTGGTATGGAAAACAGTATCAAAAACAACAACTTGAGGAGTTTGTGGTAAAAGTTTTCTGCAGGCTTCAATTCCTAAAATATGCGCCTTGTTATGAAGCGGAGCAAGCGGAATAAGGCTTCTAATTTGCTCAACAACCTCATCTGTTACCAATTCGCTCTTTTTAAAAATTGCGCCACCTTGAACTATTCTATTACCAATTGCATCAATTTCGTTAAGCGAGCTAATAACCCCACACTCTTTGCTAACAAGAGCGTCTAAAATATGTTTCATAGCAACAGAATGGTCAGGCATATTAACCTCAACAACTTTCTTTTGACCATTCCATTTATGGGTAAACCTTCCGTCAATCCCAATTCTTTCGCAAAGACCCTTTGCTAAAACACTTTCAGTTTCCATATCAAAAAGTTGATATTTAACTGATGAACTACCTGAATTAATAACTAAAATTTTCATAATTTCTCCTTCTTTAAGTTTTTATCATATTTTGTCATTTTTTGCAAGGTTCTTTAAACGCTTGCTTGCAAAACTGTTATTGCAATTGTTAAAAGCATTTCTTTGCTTGTTGCCCCACGGCTAAGATCATTAACCGGCGCGTTAAGCCCTTGAATTATTGGCCCAACCGCAACCGCTCCGCTAAACCTAGCAACAAGTTTATAACTAATGTTAGCGCTATTAAGATCAGGAAAAACAAAAACATTGGTTTGACCTTTTAAAACGTCTTTTTTACATTTGATTTTGCTAACAAAACTGCTAACAGCGGCATCAGCCTGAATTTCACCGTCGATTGCAAGTTTTTTATCTTTAGCCTTAACTAAATTAAGCGCTTGTTTTATTTTTAAGATTGATTCATCTTTTGTTTCGCTTGCTTGCGTTGAATAACTAAGCAAGGCAACTTTAGGCTCAACCCCTGCCAAAGTTTTCATCGTTTTAGCTGAAGCTAGGGCAATGCTAGCAAGATCTTCAGCTTCAGGGTTAATAATAACCGAACAATCAGCAAATCCAACAACGCTATCTTTTGTTTCAATTGTTGCTTCCTTTGGAACGCTAAGAAGCATTATGCTTGAAGCCTTTGTTATCCCCTCTTTACATTTAATAATCTGAAGCGCTGGCCTTAAAACGTCAGCTGTTTTTAACCTAACCCCTGCAACAATTCCATCAGCCATTTTAAAATAAACCATCATAACGGCAAAAGTCATATTTTCTTTAACAACAGCCTTAGCCTGATCAATTGTTACACCTTTGTGTTGCCTTAATTCAAAATATTTTTGGGCAAACTTTTCACAATCAGGCGAGGTTTTAGGGTTTATTATTGTTATCTTTTCTCTAACCCCAGGCTCTAACTTAGCCTTTAATTTTTCGTCACCCAACAAAACAATTTTAGCGATATTTAATTTTGTTGCCTTAACCGCACATTCAAGCGCCCTTTCATCTTCCCCTTCAGGAAGAACAATCGTTTTACCACTATTTTTTGCTTTATCAATAAAACTATCAAAAATATTCTCTTTCATAAAAACTCCTTGAAAATTTTTGCAAAAGTTATATAATTAAGACTAGTATAACACTATCACAAACTTTTTCAAAATAATTAAAGAAGGTATTTATGGAATTTTGTGCAATAATCTGTGAGTTTAACCCACTAACAAATGGTCACGCTTATTTTATAGAAAAGGCAAAAGAAAAAAGCGGGCTTCCTTTGGTTGCCATTATGAGCGGAAACTTTACCCAACGCGGAACGCCTGCTGTTTTAGATAAATTTTCACGCGCTGAAATTGCGGTTAAATTAGGCTGTTTTGCCGTTTTAGAACTTCCAACATGTTTTGCTGTTAGCCCTGCTCAAAACTTTGCTTATGGGGCCATTTCTTGCGTTAAAAGTTTAAACAATATAACAAATATTGCTTTTGGCGCTGAATGGGATAACCTTGATGACCTTACTAATATAGCGAGATTTGAACTTAACCCAACAAATGAGTTTAACCAGGCCTTAAAAAGCGAACTAAAACTTGGTAAAAATTATAATGCAGTTTATTCAAGTTTGCTTGAAAAATTTTTGCCAAATATTAAAGTTAGTGAGATTCTAAGCGGAGCAAATAATATTTTGGCGATTGAATATATAAAAGCCATAATTAAACTCAAATTAAACTTAAAAATCAATTTAATTAAGCGAAATGATAATGGGTTTAATTCTAATGTTGAAGCCGGCAAGTTTTTGGGCGCAACAGGCGTTAGAGAAAGGCTTAATACCGGCGAAGACATTAGCGCATTTGTTCCAAAGCAAACTATTGAATCGCTAAATAAATTCACTTTTGATTATTCTGGGTTTTATAACCTTGAAAGATTAAATCTAGCAACAAATGAACCAAAAAAGTTATCTAGTCTTTTTGATTACTGCGAAAACATTGAATATAAACTAAACTCCCTCGCCCTAACCAAATCTAACATAAATGAAATAATTAATGGTTGCGGCAAAAGATATAGAACGGCAAAAATAACGAGGCTTACGCTTTATAGCGTTTTAAACCTAACAAAAACAAAACACGCAAAAATCTCAAGCGAAAAAATTGCTATGAAACTATTAGCAATAAAAAAGTCTGATAAATCAAAAATTAAAGAATTAATATCAAAGAATTCGAAAATAATTATAACGAGCAAAGATTACACAAAACCTAATGAAAGTTTAAAGTTTGACCTATCTTCAAGCAAAATCTATTATTCATTTTCAAACCTGCCAATAAGTTATGATTTAACCCACGGAACAAGTTTTGTCGATTAAAAAAATAATGCAGAGATGCATTATTTTCTTTTGTTATCTTTATCAACACCAATTGATTTAGAAGGAAGCCCATTAGGGTTTTCTTGGTTGTATTTTTTAGCCGCTGCTTTATATTCTTCTGAATCTAGAATGTCGTCTTTTTCATCAGTTTGTAAAACAATTGGTTTTTCATTTGAATACCTATAAATTCTAACGTTATCAAAAATCAAGAACGCAATAAACATTATTCCACAACTTGCAACGCCGGTAATAAACCCATATAAAAATCCTTTTATTGCCCATAAAGCAATAACAAGGATCATAGAAAGAAGCCTGATTATAAAATATTCTTCATACTTAGAAGACTTTATAAACAAACTTAGGCAAAGAACTGTTGCGCTTATTGCATCAACTATCCCTAAAACCTCATATTGCCAAACCTTAGTCATAAAATAAGAGCCAACTGAAACGCCAATTAAAATGAAAATAATTGCAACATATTGATGACCTTTTAATCGCTTTTTTTGCTCAACAAGTTTATCAGATTTTTTCGTAAACAAGTTCATTATTTTGGTTATTAAATAACAAAGTGAAACTAAAACTGCGTGACTTAAAAAACCATTGTGATAACAAAAATATGCGTAAAGGGCGCTCCACATTAGCGCGAAAAACAAGTCTAAAACTTTATTTAGATCATTTAAAAATAAAGAAAGAAGGCCAACGATTAAAATGCTTAGCCCAAGATATTCTTCATAACCAAAAACACAAACTAAAACATCTAAAATAACGAATAAAACAAACAACAAACCTTCAGTTAAAAAAGATGATCTTATTCCTTTGTTACTTTCAACTTTTCCCATAGCTTACCCATTTAATAAAAAACTTTTCGTTTGAATAAGTTTTATTATGAACCAAATTAATAATACATTAAATTTATCAAAAAGTAAAACAAAAAATAAACCAAAATTTGATTTCCTTTCTTTATTTTTGTCTTTTGTTATTTTAATGGTTATGATTTTAATTTTAACTAACCCTAAAAAGTTTAGCGCCAGCACGATTGATGGCTTCCTTTTGTTTGCTAATTGTGTTTTCCCTGGCCTATTCCCCTTTTTAATTTTAACGAAAATGTTAACCGATTTAAATTGCGTTAAAAAATTTTCTCACACTTTTAAAAAACCAATGGAAAAACTATTCAAGGTTAATGGCATAACTTCCTATGTTTTTTTAATGGCTGCAATGTGTGGTTACCCAATGGGCGCTAAACTTATTGCCGATATTTTTGACTCTAACATTTATTCCGAGGAAGAAGCCAAGCGCGCCATTACTTTTTGCTCTGTTAGCGGTCCAATTTTTACTATTGGGGCCGTTGGAGCAAATATGTTAGGGAGCCTAACCGCCGGTTTAATTATTTACATAAGTCATATCGCTTCAAGCCTTATTTGCGGATTAATCTTTTGTAACATAAACAAGTCTAAAACAATATTTAAACAAGTCAGCAGTGATAACATTAAAGTCAATTATGACTCACTTATTTCAAACAGCGTTTCAAGCGCAATTTCAACAATTTTAACGGTTGGGGCGCTCGTTACAATTTTTTTTGTTATAACAGATTGTTTAATTTTAACTAACCTATTAACCCCAATAATAAGCCTTATTTCAAGGGTTTTATCTTTCTTTAAAATAAATCCAGAATATAGCCAAGGTTTAGTTTGCGGAATTATAGAAATAACACGTGGCGCAAAGCTTATTTCAAGCGTTGCGCCACTAAATTTAATTTCAATAACACTTTGTTCTGGCATCATTTCTTTTGGTGGGCTATCAATTGGAGCTCAATGTTTAACCCTTGCAAGTAGATGCAAAATTAAAGCCGGTTATTATTTCTTTGTTAAATTTATTCACTTTATTCTAAGCATAATTCTATGCTTTAGTTTATGCTTAATTTTTGGGTTTTAGTTATCTAACTATTTGTTTTTTCCTTCTTAAATAAACAACAATGGCAACTGAGCCACCAACAACAGCAGCTGCACCAACCGACAAAACAATTGGCAAAACAATATTGTTCCCTTTTGGCAAATTTTCGCCTTCTGGAACAAAACTATCTTTGTTTGCAATAAAACTTGAAATAAGGGGCTCTCTGTTTTGGCTATCGTCAAGTTCTTTAACGCTATTTTGAACAAACCCTATTTCAACTTTATTATCACTAATTAAATCATAATAACCAAATGCAATCTTGCCGTTAATTAGGCTTAAAGGCTTTCCATTTAAAAGACAAAAATCAATAGAATAGCCAGATTCTGGCGTTACCTCTAACAAAACATTTTCGCCCTTGTTTACTGTTGCAATTTTTAATGTTTTGTCTTGTTTAGTTAAGATGGCTTCACCGCCACTTGATAAAACTTCAACATAAACATTCTTTAATTCACTTTCGCTTTTAACAATTAAAAATGGGCTAAAATCAGTTGAAGAAACAACTAAATAATCACCAATCTTTACGCAGTCAACTTTAACAAAATCATTATAATCGCTGTCAAAATGATAAGCGCTAAAACTTTGATTCTCACTTGCATCAATCTTAATCTTAAAATAAGCAATTGAGCCATCTTTGACGCTAACAGCCTTTCCATCAGCATAAAGCTCAACCTCTGCCCCAGCAACAATATTTTCTTGGCTTATACCAATTTTATTAGCCATTTGTTGCAAAGCACTATCGCTAAGGCTTTTTCTAACAATTAAAATATCTTCTTCATTAACAGGTTGGCTAGTTTCAGAGTTTATAAAACTATTATCTAAATTAGCCCCCATGAAGCCAATTTCAAAATCATCTGTTTGGTTATAGTTTTTCTGGTTAAAACTAACGCCCTTACCTAAAACAACAAAACTAATTCCCTGACAAACTTTCGTTGCCGAATTAACACTATTCCCATAAGGAATAAGATTTAAAACAAGATCAGTTTGATTATAAAGCGCAGAAAATTCAACATCAAAAGTCAAAACTCTTTGGCTAACGCTAATGTTAGAAAACTTAACGCTATCGCTTAAATCCGTTTTATAGTTAGATAAAACCTTAAAACTAGGCAAAACATCAGTTAAAGTTACGTTTTTATTGTAAGTTATTGTTACGCTATATTTATCATGTTTATTAGCCTCTGTTTTTGAAACTAATGCGCCGTTAACTTTAACGTTATAGTCAACAATTGTTGGCGGATTATTAACCCCACCTTTAAATTCATTTTGATAAATTTGAGAAGCGATTTCAGTATTCTTTTTATAAAAGCTAGTCAAAACTATTGGTTTTTCTGAATATCTCCCACCAGCCAAGTCAGGAGCCGTGCTCGTTAAATAGAATTGAACATTGTTATAGCTAGAGTGATCTAGCGGTAAAACAGAATATCCGTTAAAATTTTCAATTCCACTAACACATGAAAGCTCATAAGCATAGCTATTATCTAAATCACCAAACTGCGCGCTTGCGCTATACGTTGAACCAGAGTTAAACAAGGCAACGAGATAAGTATTAGTTTGGGTTGGATAACTAACATTTTCTTTCATAACTTCAAGTGCTGAATTTGAATCGTAACTAATTCTGAAATATGATTTAGCATTGTCATAAGTTTTGTCAACAAAGATTTCCCATTCGCTGAGTGTTATATAACTTAATTCAGGCAAAGTAAAAGGACCACTAATATCATATTTTTCAAAAAGTTCTTGACCCATAAATAAATTGTTGTTAAACAAATCAAAGGCATACCAATTATAACCAAATTTAACAAAATTTATAGCAGCATTAGAAACGCCAGCGCCATAATAATAAC
>JAFZXQ010000023.1 GCA_017616705.1 Clostridia bacterium
GCTTGGAGCAAAAATGTTTTATATAGCCGGGCCGGTTATTGCTAATGGCGTTGCTTATTCGCTTATCGTTGGAATTGTTTATTATATCTTGCAAATTTTAGCAGTTGTTTAGGAGAATTTATGAACAGAAAAATAGGGGATCAAACTTTTGAATTAGTTAATAAACCAACAATAATAGGAACAGGTTGTTTTGTTGGCGAAAAAGAAGCATTTGGGCCAATGGGTAAATATTTTGATGGCTATTCTAGTGATGACACGCTTGGTCAAGATAGTTTTGAAAAGGCTGAGCGAAAATTCTTTGAGCGCGCAATAAACATAGCTCTTAGAAAAACGCGATTGAAGCCAACCGACATTGACTATATGATTGGGGGAGACATTTTAAATCAACTTGTTTCAACTAACTATACGGCGCGAGATTTTCAAATTCCACTCATTGGAGTTTATGGGGCTTGCTCAACTATGAGTGAAAGCCTTGCTCTTGCTTCAGGGCTTATGAGCGGAGGGGTTGGCAAAATTGTTTTATGTTTAACAGGAAGTCATTTTAGCGCGGCTGAAAGACAATACCGAAATCCCTTGGAATTTGGTAACCAGCGTCAAACTTATTCTCAATGGACGGCAACGGGGGCAGGCTGCGTTATTTTAGGAAGTGGTGAAGGGCCAAAAATAACAAAAATTGCCTTTGGTAAAGTAACAGATTATGGGGTTAGCGATATAGCAAATATGGGAGCAGCAATGGCGCCCGCCGCCTATCAGGTTTTAAAAGCCTTTTTTATTGACACTAAAACAACCCCAAGCGATTATGACATAATAGCAACAGGCGATTTAGGAAAACTTGGGTCAGATATTTTAAGAGACCTTCTCATTAAAGATGGCTATTATCTAGGTCAAAACTATATGGACTGTGGCCATAGTTTATTTAATAGCGAGCAAAAGACTTTTCAAGGTGGAAGCGGAGCAGGTTGTTCGGCTATTGTTTTTTCATCTTATCTTTATGAAAAGCTTAAAAATAAAGATATTAACAAAATGCTTTTAGTTGCAACGGGGGCATTAATGAGCACAACGCTTAACCAGCAGGGCGAAACAATACCATGCGTTGCTCATGTTGTTGAAATTATGAACTTAAAGGAGAAAGTTAATGGTTGAAAGTTTGCTTATGTATCTTAAGGTTTTGCTTGTTGGCGGGACAATTTGTATGATTGGCGAAATTATAATAATAACAACAAAAATAACGTCAGCAAGAATTTTAGTTTTGTTTTTAATGATTGGTGCAGTTTTAGGTGGGTTTGGCGCTTATTCTTATATAGCAGAATGGGCGGGAGCAGGCGCAACTCTTCCTATAACGGGCTTTGGAAGTGCGCTTGCAGCAGGTGCAATAACGGGAGCTAAAACTAATGGTTTATTTGGCGCATTAAGCGGAGGACTTATTGCAACAAGTGCAGGGATTGCAGTTAGCATTGGTCTTAGTTACCTTGTTGCCTTGTTTGTTAGCTCAAAAACCAAGAAAAACTAAATAATTGAAATTAAGTCATCATAAAATTTATTGATGGCTAAATACAAAACTATAACAGCAATTAGTTTTAGAAAACGAAAAAGAATAGCAAAAATTTTGCTAGTCTTTTTTCTTATTGTTTTGTTACTTTATTTATATATAAGCAAACTTGCAACGCCGCTTCTAGTTGAAACAACCCAAGCGCAAGTTAAGGTTTATGCTAATAAAGCCATGAATATTGCAATAACCGAGGCCATGAATCAAAATATAACCTATGATGACTTAGTTAATGTAACAACTGATTCAAGCGGAAAAATAAGTTTAATCCAGGCTAACTCTATTCAAATAAATGCGCTATCAAAGCTTATAGGAAGGGTAACAATTAGTTCGCTTAACGAACTCGTTAAAGTTCCAATAAAAATTCCGCTTGGTGCTTTTAGTGGGATCCCTTTGCTTGCTGGCGTTGGGCCAAAAATTCCGCTTAACGTTTATCCTTATGGCGATGTTTCTTGCCGGTTTGAAAGCAAGTTTATTAGCGCTGGAATTAACCAAACTCAACATAAAATTTATCTTTATGTTTCATGTAATATTAATGTTATTATTCCGTTTAGTTCTCTTAAGGTTTTAACTAACAGCGAAGTTTTAATTTGTGAAAGTGTTATTTTAGGTGAGATCCCTGATACTTTCTTAAAGTCAGGCGAGTTAACTGAAATGTTTAGTTTAGTAAATTAAAACTATTGCAAAAAGGCGCTAATAGTGATAAAATACTAGCGGTTATGATTTATTTAGACAATGCCAGCACAACTCGTCCGTTACCCGAAGCGGTTAACGAGTTTAATTTAAGTTTAGCGGAAAACGGCTATAACATGGGCGCAAAATATAAGGGCGCTAATCTTTTGCATAAAAAATATGAAATGCTTAAATCAAGGCTCAAAGACAAACTTGGGGCAACAAGCGGAGAGATTGTAGTAGGGGCAAGCGCAACGCTTTTGAATAACCTTGTTATTTCATCAATTAACCCTAAAAATAAGGGAATTGTTGCAATATTTGCTGGCGAGCACGCAAGCGTAATTAGCCCAGCAAAAAAACTTAAAGATAATGGCGCTGATGTTAGATTTATTCCATTAACAAAATCTGGTGATTTTGATTATGAATACTTTGAAAACTTACTTAAAGAAGGCGTTAGATTTGTTGGTTGCATGCATGTTAGCAATGAAACCGGCCAAATCTTTGATATTAAAAGAATAACTAAACTAGCTAAAGTTTATAACCCTAATTGTCTTGTTTTTAGTGATGGCGTTCAAGCGCTAGCAAAAACTAAGATTGATTTAGATGACCTTGGTGTTGATTTTTACACAATTTCAGCCCACAAAATTGGCGGAATAATTGGTGCAAGCGCTCTTTTCGTTCGTGATATTTCTA
>JAFZXQ010000007.1 GCA_017616705.1 Clostridia bacterium
CAGGGGCTTACTAGAAATAGTAAGTCCTTTTTTGTTAGATTTTATCGTATTATGTGTGATAAAATGCCACAAATTTTTATTCATTTAAAAAATATTCTGTTACAGCGCGTTTGATTATTTAGCCTTGTGGCTTCATAATTTATTTTTATGGTAATATTTATTTGATGATTACATTAAATTATAGCGCGTTCTATAACAGACTATATCATAAAACAAATAAAAGTTAGGTATAAATTAAGGCGTTCTGTAACAGAATTTATCTAGACTATGATAAATTTATCCGTCTAAAATTTAATTACTTTATTGAACAAGCGCTTTGATACAGAGTGATTAATAAACAGCAACAAAATATGCAAGATAATTTTAAAATTTAATATGATAAATTAGATTATAATAAATGACTAATAAATTATCAAAATTTAAACGTAATTTAAACGTGTTATATGAAATAAAGCACTAAAATTTGCCAAATGTATTTAATTATAAAAATGGCTAAATAACCCCCCTAAAGCCCTAAAATGTATGTATCTATTCGCAAAATTATTCTTTTGCGAATAGATTTTGTGTGTCAAATATTTTATTCCCAATCTTGTTATGACAAATGTAATAGTCTTTTTTAAATCGACTTTTTTAATTAATTAGTAGTAAAGAAGAATAAAAAAAGAGGTTGGTTTAAACTCACCTAACCTCCCCTGCCTTACTGTTGATTATTTTCTATAAAGGTCTAAGAGAAAACCATATTGTTTTAAATTTGTTTTAGCAACATTAAAACTTGGGTAACATTGCCCTACTAGTCTCCAAAATCTTTTGCTATGGTTCATTTCGGCTAAATGGCAAAGTTCGTGAACTAAAATGTAATCAATAACAGCCGGCGGAAGCATTATAACCCTATAATTAATATTAATCTGCTTTCTTGATGAACAGCTGCCCCAGCGACCTTTTGAATCGGTTATTTTAAAAGAATTGAAAACAAAATTTAACTTTTCTGCTATCTGATAAATTCTTGCTTCAAGCGCGCGCTTTGCTAATTTTTTAAACCAAGTTTTTAGGTGTTTTATTCTATGTTCAGGTGCAATTTTTTTAGGAAAAATTATTTGAAGGCCGTCCCCTAGTTCAATTTTCTTCGTGTCAGCAAGCAAAATTGAATATTTATTTCCATAAACCAAAACTTTGTCATAATTTATTATGTCTTTAAATCTAGCATTAGTTAAAAGGCAGGCGTTAACTTTTGATTGAATCCACCCTTGCTTAGATAAAACAAATTGGTTAATTTGGTCGTCTTTAGCCTTAATTGGCGCCTTAACAACAACAGCACCATCTTTCATAATGCTGATTGAAATAGTCCGTCTATTTGACCTAATTACCTCGTCTGGGACAATCATAAGTTCTCCTTTGATCTAATTATACCAAAATTTTACTAAATATAATATAAAAAATAGTAAGTTTTTATAGTTTTTTTGTTTGATAATGAACTAAAACCTATTAATCGTTTGACTAAATTGCCTAAAACCTATAAAATGAGAGTTAGAGGATTGTTTTTATGCAAGGAATTGATAGTGATTTAATTCGTGGTCATATTGACACGATAATATTAAACATACTTCAAGAAGGCGATAAATACGGTTACGAAATTTGTGATGAAGTTGAGAAACGAAGCAAGGGTGCTTATGAAATTAAGCAACCAACGCTTTATAGTTGTTTAAAAAGGCTTGAAGGTCAAGGCCTTATTTCATCATATTGGCTTGATAGCGATATTGGCGGAAAACGCCATTATTATAAACTAACCGATCTTGGTTTAGAAACTTTTAACAAAAACCAAGAAGATTGGAAAAGAAGCAGGCTTATCATTGATAGCCTTATTAATTCTGGTGATGAGCCACAAGCAAGCGAACAAACTAGCGAACAACAAAATATTACTGATGAAAATGAACCAGTTGATTCATTTATTTTTGATAAAATGGATGAAGAAATTGAGAGCCAAGATAACGGAAATGAAGGCGAAAGCGGAAACGTTTTAGAAACAACAAATGAAGCTGAGAAAAATGGTTACGATGAAGTTAACGATAATTCTCCCCTAGCCTTTACTGAAACTGATGGTGACCATATTTATGAAGAAAATAATGAGCAAGAAAAAGAATATAACTCATCAGATGATTATGATATTCTAGCCCTTTTAGGCCACACTGACTCACTTAGCGAGCCAGAAGAAGAAACTACTGAAGAAGAAGTTGCTGAAGAACAAGAAGTTGAGCCTGAAGAAGAAAAGAAAGAAACAATTTCTGACGAAGAACTTGATGATTTATTTACTAATGCTTTAAAATATTTTATTGAAACTGACGAAGTTAGCGTTAAATCTCTTCAAAGACGCTTCTTTATCGGCTATGCTCGTGCTTCAAAAATAATGAATCAAATGGAGCAAAAAGGTTTTGTTAGTGAGCCTGATGAAAATAACGAAAGAAAGTTATTAATTACTATGGATGAATATGAGCGCCTTTATGGTGAAAAGCGCTTTGATCCTGCTGAAGATTCAACCGGAACTCAAGAAAACGAAATTCTTGAGAAGTTTATTACTGGTAAATATAGCGAATATAACCCTGACAGAATTGTTAGCGAGCCTGAGGTTAGCGATGAAACTGAACCTGAAAGCGTTAATGAAGAACCTATAGTTAGCGAGATCCAACCTGAACCAGAAGTTAAAGAAGAAAATAATCAATATGATGATAGCATTTTTGAAGATCATTTTGATAATTCTTCTAACCTGAGCTATTTTGAAAAAACACCTATTGAAAATGAAAATAATGATGCTAGCGAAAGTGAGCAGATTTATGATTATTCAAAGTTGTTTAAAGATGAATCAACCTACCCTACCCAAGAAGAATCTGAGCCTGAAGAAAGCGCTATGGCAGAACAAAACGAGCCAGAAGCCAACGAAACTCCTTATGATGACATAACTTACTATAATACTGATCAAACATATTATAAGAGCAACGTTATTGAAGAAAGTGATAATTCTTATGATTATAACAATAGTGATGATGACGCTATTGTTATGGACTTTTCTAATCAAACTGATGAGACTAGAGATAACGAGCCTTATAATAATAAC
>JAFZXQ010000024.1 GCA_017616705.1 Clostridia bacterium
GGTTATGATACTCTTACAATATATATTGATGTTCCTTATGAAGAGTTAAAACAAAGGCTTAAAGTTAGGGGAGAATCTGACGAGGAAATTGAATTAAGACTTAAAAGAAAAGAGCATGAGGATAGTTTTAAACCAAGTTGCGATTATATTGTTGAAAACATTGATTTAAGCAAAGCAATAAATGATGTTGAAACAATAATAAGAAAAGAAATGGACAAAAGGAATATAGGTTTTTAAAACAATATTTAAGGGAAAAATTAAGTATGTGGTTTAAGAAAAAACAACAAACCGAACTTAAAGTTAATAAAAAAGTTAGGCTTGGGCTTGCGCTTGGAGGCGGAGGCGTTAGAGGCGTTGGACACATTGGTGTTTTAAAAGCTTTTAGCGAACTTGGAATTGATGTTGACTATGTTTGTGGAACAAGCGCGGGCGCAATTGTTGGCGCGCTTTATAGCTCGGGGCTAACGTGGTATGATATTGAAAAAACTGCAAAATCACTTAAAAAGGGTGACATAAAGAAGAAAAATATGTTTTTTATGCCAACTTCAACTGAAAAACTAGAAGAAACAATGTTATCAATTTTTGGTAAAGATTTAATGTTTAGTGAGCTTAAAAAACCATTTTGTGCCGTTTCAGTTAACCTTAAAGATGGAAGCGAAGTTGTTATAGATAACGGAAGCGTTGCTAAAGCAGTTTGTGCAAGTAGCGCCGTTCCTGGGGTTTTTAAGCCGGTTGTTTATAGAGATATGCACCTTGTTGATGGTGGGCTTGCTAATAACGTTCCTGCTGATGTTGCTAGAAAGATGGGCGCTAACGTTGTCATTGCAATCGACGTTAATAAGAATAGAGGCCAAGGGACTGAGTCACTTAAAGTTATGAACGTTTTGTCATCAACACTTGGCGTTATAATGCAAAAGAATATTGAAACAAAATTACAATTTGCTGATTTAGTTATAACCCCAGACTTATCCGATTTCTCATCAAGCAAGTTAGGTGATGTTAGCAAGATGATTGAGCGCGGATATGATGCCGTTATGGAAAATAAAGAAGCAATTTTTAATTTGTTAAATAAAAAACCAAAGAGGAAGAAAATAATATGGCTAATAAACAGCAAGCGAAAAGAAAAGTTTTAATAATTAAACTAGCGCTAATTTTAATTTTGGGCGTTGTTTGTTTTGGATCAATTCTTTTTAGTGATCCAATAGAAAGAGCGCTTAAAATTGGGGAATATACCCATAGCGCTTCAGCTGACCTTGAAGTTGTCAACACATGTGGGCTAAAAATTCATTATATTAACGTTGGGCAGGCTGATGCAACGCTTGTTGAATTGCCTGATAACACTAAATTGTTAATTGATGCTGGGAAAAGCCCAAAAGAGAATACTGACAAACTTTTGTCATATCTTCAAAACGACTGCAATATTTCAGTTATTGATTATTTAATCTTAACTCATTGTGACGAAGACCACGCTGGCGGAATGGCGGCGGTTTTAGATGCTTTTGAAGTTAAAAATATTTATAGACCATTTCAAATTGCTTGCAAAAGCGGAGTTCCAATAGCTGAAGAAGATTTAGGTTATTATTCAACAACAGCTAAACAATGTTCAACAAATTGTTATGTTAACTTTATCAAAAAGGCTTACAATGAAACTTACCTTGATAAAACAACTAACACTGTTACTAGCGCCAGGGTTTATTTAACTAGCGAAGACTTAGTTGAAGGGTTAAGCGATATTGCTTCAACAAACCCTGAAGTTGATTTCACTTTTGAATTTTATGCTCCTCTTAAAACAAGCGAAACAACGCTAGTTACTGCTGCTGATAAAACGCAGGGTAGACCGGTTAAAGTTTACTTAGACAATAACAATAACGCAAGTCCAATAATGATGCTAACTTATAAAACTAATACTTTTGTTTTCACCGGCGACGCTGAAAAAGAAGTTGAGGCTGATTTCTTATCAAAATATAAAACCAATGCAAGCGTTATAAACAAACTTAACAATATGGTTGTTTATAAAGCGGGGCATCACGGCTCAAATACTAGTTCAACAGCCGAGTTTTTACAACTGATTAACCCAACTTACACGATATGCAGTTGTGATTATAATGTTTATAAGGCCCACCCAGGCGATAAATTTTTGGAAAGATGGGAGGCTCAGGTTAGTTCTCAAGGAACAAACAGGGTTCAAGAAACGCCATTTAGAACTGACGTTAACGGAACAATTATTTTCGGAGTTAATGACAGCACGGGCGAATTAGTTTATTGCTCTGGCGTTGAAGCGCAAGGCTTTATTTTAAGGTGGAGTTATATTGCATCAGCAACTTTTGTTGTTTTATCAGTTATAATTATTTCAGTTAAAATTCATAAAAATAACGTTCTACTTACGGCAAGAAGTTTGGCTAAGTCAACCAAGAAAGCGCAATCTGTTAGAAAAAGAATGAGATAAAATTTGTCAATATTTTATCAAAAAATATTTTTAAAAAAATTTTTCAAAAACTATTGAAAAAGTAAAAAAGGTGTGTTAATATATGCAAAAACCAACAAGGAGGGTAGATCGTTATGGATCAACAAAACTCAAGTTGGATAAAACAAACCTATGCAATTAGTGTTCATGACCTTATTAATAAACGTAGGGAATATGAAACAAACCAAGAATTAACGGGCGACGGAAGCTATCAAAAAAGATTGCAAGATTTTATTGCAAAACGTGATGCTTTAATTGAGGCTGAAAACCCAAAACTTGAAAGCAGGCGCGAAAAATTAAGGATTGCCGCTTTAAGAAAACAAGAGGAGCAAATGCTCAGCAAAAGAGTTATTTAAAAAGTTAGCTTTGTGCTAACTTTTTTTATTATCTATTGAAATTTAAAAAATGTTGTGGTATAATCAAGTTAGGTTAGGTGAACTTATGAAAAAATATGATATTAAAGATTTAATTAGAGTTGCAAACGAAGAATATAAAGAAAATGGAGATAGTTCTTTATTTGAAGTTTGTCAAAAAATGGTTATTGAATCAAAAGATCCAAAATCAATTTATTTATTTGCTAAGCTTGTTAAGGGCGCTCATATTGGCAAGCTAGAAAAGGCAATTTGCCAAACTAATAACGCGAAATATATGTTTTTCTTTGCTAATGATATTAATTATTCAAGCCCTTATTACATAGCGGAACATTTTGTTACTGCAAAGGGCGCAAAAGTTTGGAGAAGCAACTTTACTTGGTTTGTTGAAGATGGGGCTGAGGCAATTGATCGCGCTGAAACAATCCAATA
>JAFZXQ010000025.1 GCA_017616705.1 Clostridia bacterium
CCAGCAGGGTCCATATTCCAATAAGGAGCGCCAAGGCCGTTAAATGATGGAATGAAATAAACGCCCAAACTATTTTCAACTTTAGCGGCACATTCATCAAGGTTTCTTGCTGTTTTAAAATTAAATATTTCAGTTGCCCAATCAACGGCAGTTCCGCAGTTATAGATGCTTCCTTCAAGGGCATAGGTAACTTTATTTTTAATTTTTAAGGCAACGGTTGTTAAAAGATTATTTGAATTAACAATTTTTGAACCAGTGTTCATAAGTAAGAATGCGCCCGTTCCGTAAGTGTTTTTCATTTCGCCGGCATTAACACAACCTTGACCAAAAAGGCTTGATTGTTGGTCACCACAAAGCCCACAAATTGGGATTTTATAGCCTTTATAGTTATAATAACCAACAATTTCGCTGTTAGAAACAACGTTAGGCAAAATGTGTTTTGGAACGCCAAAAATCTTTAACAATTCGTCATCCCAAGTTAAAGTTTTTATGTTTAAAAGTTGGGTTCGGCTTGCGTTAGTTACATCGCTAACAAAGCTCTCTCCGCCAGTTAGTTTGGCAACTAGAAAGCTTTCAATAGTTCCAACTCTTAGGTCATTTTCTTTTAATGCTTTTTTAACATTTGGCTCATTTTCAAGAAGCCATTTTATTTTTGAAGAACTAAAATATGAATCGGGAAGAAGTCCCGTTTTTTCTTTGATAATGTTTGCAAATTTGCTAGCCTTTAATTTTTTACAAAACTCGGCTGTTCGGTTATCTTGCCAGCAAAGAGCATTAGTTAGAGGAGAGTTGGTTTTTATTGACCACGCAACAATAGTTTCGCGTTGGTTAGTTATTCCAATTCCAGCAACTTTTTTAGGGTCAATATCTTCTAAACACTCTTTAAGCCCGCGGTTAACGATTTTCCAGATTTCTTCGGCGTTATGTTCAACGGCGTCAGGAGTTGGATAATATTGAGTAAAACGGCCGCGTGAGATTTTAACAATTTTGTTTAGTTTTGTATCAAACAGAACAACTCTTGCGCTTGTTGTTCCTTCATCAATTCCTAAAATATAACTCATTTTGCCCTCCAATTTTATTTTAACAATTTTACAAAATTTTGTAAAATGTTTTAGCGATGTCTTGATTTAATTATGTTTGACAAAAATTATATAAACTATTAAACTGAAATTAGAGGTTGAAATGGAAAAAGTTTTTGATTACGAAGTTGGAATAATTGGTGCTGGAATTGTTGGCGCATTTACCTTTGATACGCTTGTTACAAACGGCGTTAAAACCTGTTTATGTGAGGCAGGTGAAGACGTTAGTTTAGGCGCTAGCAAGGCTAATAGCGCAATTATTCACGCTGGTTATGACCCAATTCCTGGGTCTAATATGGCGCGCCTTAATGTTAAAGGCAATAAGATGTATGAAGAAGTTGCTGAAAGGCTTGGCGAGAAACTTTTAAAGTGTGGCTCAATTGTTGTTGCTGACGAAACAGGGCTTGACGGAATTAAAGAACTTTATGAAAGAGGGCTTGCTAACGGCGTTAGTGGGTTAAAGATTTTAAATAAAGAAGAACTTCATGCCCTTGAACCAAACCTAAACGATAATCTTTGTTATGGGCTTCTAGCTAAAACAGCAAAGGTTGTTAGCCCTTATAATTTTACTATTTCGCTTTGTGAAGAGGCGATAATTAATGGCGGAACGCTAAAGCTAGACTATCCTGTTGATAAACTTGAGTTTAAAAATGGCGGATGGAAGGTTAGTTCAGGTAAGAATAGTTTTACCTGTCATTATCTTGTTAACTGCGCAGGGGCTGGTTGTGATAAAATTAACGAATTAGCCGGCGCAGAAAAACTAAACTTAACCTATACGCTTGGGGAATATATCCTTTTAGATAAATCAGAACATGGCTTAGTTAATAGGCCAATTTTCCCAATGCCAACAAAACTTGGTAAGGGAATTTTGGTTGCGCCAACGGTTGCGGGAAATATTATTTGCGGGCCAACTGCAAAACTAATTGATAAATATTCAACAAGAGTAACAAGTGAAGGTGTTATTGAGATAAGAGAAAAAACTAAAAACCTTGTTAACGGAATTGATTTTAGAAAAGCAATAAAACTTTATGCTGGCGTTAGAGTTAAAGAGGGAAAAGATTTTATTTTAGGATTTTCTAAACTTGTTCCTAACTTTTATATAACAGCAGGAATTTGCAGCCCTGGGCTTGCAAGCGCGCCTGCTATTGCTGATGAAATTTTGCAAAATTTGCAAAAATGTGGCGTAAAAACGCATAAAATTGCCATAAAACGCAGAAAACCATATATAAATACGCAGAATTTAACGGAAGAAGAATTTGCGGCGTTAATTGCGAAAAATCCTAAATTTGGAAAACTTATTTGCCGTTGTGAAGGAATAACTGAAGGCGAAATTGAGCAAGTTTTAAAAGGAGTTATAACCCCTTTAACTGTTGAAGGAATAAAAAGAAGACTTCGCGCAACTATGGGAAGATGTCAGGGAAGTTTCTGCTTGCCAATGATTATTGATATTATGGCGAAATATTATAAGATTGATCCTAGCCAGGTTATAATTCGCGGTAAAACTAGTTTAGTTACTTCAAGAGTTAAAGAGGCGGGAATTTATTCTCAAAAAGAAGAAGAGGAGCCTAAAACAAATGGATAAAATAAAAACAGAGATTTTAGTCATTGGTGGTGGGGCAAGCGGTTTAAGCGCTGGAATTAGCGCAACGAGAAATGGCGCTAAGGTTATTATTGTTGATAGAGAAGAAAAACTTGGCGGCATTTTAAAACAATGTATTCATAATGGCTTTGGATTAAAATATTATAAAAAAGAAATGACCGGCCCAGAATATGCTAATAACCTAATTGTTGAAGCAAAAAGCCTAAATATTCCAATTTTAATGCAAACCAGCGTCACAAAAGTAACAAAAATGCAAAATGGAAGCTTTAAAGTTAAAGTTGTTTCTCCTAATGGGTTAAAAGAAATAATCGCTAAAGCCGTTATTTTAGCCATGGGTTGCAGGGAGCGAACTGCGGCATCAATTTCGCTTGGCGGAACAAGACCTGTTGGCGTTATTAGCGCTGGATCTGCGCAAAAAATGATTAACGTTTATGGCCAAATGATTGGTAAAAACGTTGTTATTGTTGGCTCAGGTGATGTTGGGCTTATTATGGCGCGAAGGCTTTATTTTGAAGGCGCTAATGTTATTGGCGTTTATGAAATAAATAGCATTCCTTCAGGGCTTAACAGAAATATTGTCCAATGTTTAAATGATTATAACATTCCGCTTCATCTTAGCGAAACCGTTGTTGAGGTTTTGGGTAAAGATAGGGTAAGTGGTGTTGTTGTTGCTAAAGTTAATCCTGACTTTAGTTTTGACCTTAAAACAAGGCGAGTTATTCCTTGCGACACAATTTTACTTAGTGTTGGGCTTGTTCCTGAAACTGATTTGGTTTCAAATGATATTGTTATAAACAAACTAACAAGCGGAGCAGTTGTTGACGATAACTATCAAACAAGCACTTCTGGTTTGTTTTCATGCGGAAATGTTTTACACGTTCACGATATTGTTGACGACGTAACCATGGAGTCAATTGATGCAGGGAAGTGCGCTGCGTTATTTGTTAAGAATAAACTAACTGAAGGAAAAAAGTTTAAAGTTTTAACAGGTAATTTAGTTAGATATAGTGTTCCTTCTTACGCAGAGGGCGGTCAAGGATTTTTGAATGTTAAGTTTAGGGTTAGTGGAGTTAAAAAAGATTGCTTTATAACTGCGCGCCTTGCTGATGGAACGGTTATCGCAAAAAGGCCAGCAAAAATTGTTCTTCCTGCTCAGATGGAACAGGTTGTTATTGATAAAAGTAAAATCGTTGGTGATTTAACAATTTCAGTGGAGGATAACTAAAATGAAACTAACTTGCATAATGTGTCCGGTTGGTTGCAACTTAACTGTTAAAAAGCTAAAAAATGAAATAATTGTAACTGGTAATGGGTGCCCTCGCGGCGAAACTTTCGGCAAAAGCGAGGCCATAAACCCAACCAGAATTGTGACAAGCATAATACCTTATAAAGATAGAACGGTTAGTGTTAAAACAACTAATCCAATTCCTAAAAATAAAATTATTGAATGCTTAAACGAAATTAGAAATGTTAAGCTTAACCCACCTGTTAGAATGGGGCAGGTTGTCATTAAAAATGTTTGCGGAACGGGAGAAAGTGTTGTTATTACCGGAATAAATTAAAACTATTTGCGCATTTTAACTATATGGAAGAGTATAAAAGGTTAAAAAAGTGCAAAATAACGCAAATTGAGCCTGTTTTTAATAAATTTATTGAAAATAAAAAGAGATGGGCAACTAAAAACTGTGAAATAATTTATAAAATTTAGTACGTATTATCTAATACGTACTTTTTTTAATTAAATTATTGAAATTTAAGTGCTTTTATGATAATATAATTTTATATGGAAAACACAAATTTAAAAGAAGTAAGATTGTTTAACCCAGCTGTTGTTGGCTTGATTATTTCAAATGAAGTAAAACTTGGCAAAAAGAGCATTTTAACTCCTCAAGACTTGCTTTATTATGTTTATCTTCTTAACTATCAGTTAAGGCAAAGTGGCGTAAAAACAAGCCTTGTTAGATGCCCAATAAATAATACCTTAGTTGAAGGAGATAATATTGAGTTTTTAAAGAAATCATGGCCAATTATCAACTATATAAGAAGAACAAGTTTTATGGGCAAAAAATACTATGACGCAGTTGATAGGCTCGATAACTACAAGGGAAACAACGTTAAAGTTGATGATAAATCACTTGCTCAAGCGCTTGAAGTTTATAACGGAATTGTTAAAAATGAAGCCGAAATGATGGTTTATCTTGACAAAGATTATAAAAATGTTGACGACGTTTCAAACCAGGTAAAAGTTGCAAGAGAAGTTTATAAGAGTTGGTGGAATGATAAGAGTTTGCAAGAAAGTAAAATTGCTTGCAAAATTATTCATAACAAAACGTTAGATAAAATAGCAAATGCAATTCATCTTCAGGATAATTCTATTTCTGTTAGCGTTGCCAAAGAAGCGTTGAAAAATTCGCTAGATATGTTTGATAAATCAAAAATTAGCGAAATAAACTTTGGTTTTTATAATGGATATAACAATCACGAGCTTGATAGTAAGCTTTTGGCTGATGAACAAGTTGTTAATGGTTATTTAATTGGTAAAGGCCAAACTAGCGAAGAAAGCCTTAGCAAATAAATGGGGGAAATATGGCATCATCAAATGAGTTTAAAGATTTTATTTTAGACCAATTAAGAGATCTTGACGATATTAATTGTAGGGCTATGATGGGGGAGTTTGTTTTATATTATAAAGGTGTTGTTTTTGGCGGAATTTATGATGACAGATTTTTAATTAAGAAAACCGAAACAAACAAAAAATATAAACTCAGTGAAGAAATTCCATATCCTGGTGGCAAACCAATGTTTATGGTTGAAAATTTAGATGATAGCGAATATTTAAGCGAGTTAATAAAAATAACTTATGGAGATTTAATGCAAAATAAAAAGGCCTAAAAATAGGCCTTTTTTGTTGCATTTATTTATTAAATCTTAAATCTTTTCCTTCAATTAAAATGCACTTTGTTGACTTCTTATCAGCAAGCCTTGAGAAAATTCTTTCTTCATAAACTTTTAAAATTCCTTCAAGATCAAGGTTTGAGGTTAAGATTGTTAACTTATTTGCTTCTTTGCGTTCATTTAAAAGAAGGTAAAGATATTCTTTTGTTATGTTTCGTTTCATTGGCTCTGTTCCAAGATCGTCAATCATCAAGGCATCAGCATTAAGCATTCCGTCAAGATAATCAGCGCGCTCATAATCAAAACAAGTATGAAATTTAGTAAACAATTCATTCATTTTAAAAGCGCTAACCTTTAAAACGCTTTTGCCTTGTTTTTTAAGTTCGTTTAATGCGCATTCCCCAAGAAAAGTTTTGCCAACGCCGGTTTTTCCGCAAAGCAAGATTTGATTATAATTTTTTTCAGTTGCCCATTTAACAAGAAAGTTTTTAACCTTAGTTAAGTTATCATTGTTAAAATCTTTAAAACCTTTAAAGTCGGCTAGGTTATCAGAGTTAGAATCGGCTAAATAATAATTAAGCCTTTCTTTAAAGCAAGAGCAAGGCTCGCCACCAACAAAACCGGTATCGTTACATTTTTTACAACTAAAGTGAGGAATAAGGTCATTTTCGCTAATTTTAAGTTTGTTTAAAACTCCAACTTTTTTGGCTTTAACTTCATCAAGTTGTTTTGATAACTCCGTTGTTTTTTTGCTTTCAGCTTCATTTTTAGCAATATCAAAAACCAACGCTCTTTCAGTTTTATCAAGCGCTTTATATTCAGCATTTTCTAATGCTTTTTGCTTGAAAAAATTAGCCCTTTCTATTGCGATTTGGCGTTTTGCGAATAATTCAGCCATAACTTTTTCTTTAATTTGGCTTGTCATTAGTTCTCCTAAATTTCAACGTCATCAAGACTATCAAACAAAGCGTTTAATTCATTTGATGAATATTCACGTTGCTTGAAGTTTGGTTGCTCTATTTTTTGAGCAGGTTTTGCTTGGCCCTGATTTTTTATTAATTCTTCAACGTCTTTAAGTGAAGTTATCTTTTTATTGTAAATTTCGCCAAGCAGTTTATTCATTGCGCTAGTAGGGTAGTCGCGATTTTTACATTGTTTAGCAACATAGTAAATAATTTCATCACTAATTTGCCAATCGTTATGCCATGTTTTGTAAAGTTCGCGGTCAGCGCTGTTAACGTTTCTAAGAAGCCCACAAAGTTCGAGAATTTCTTTGATTTTGCTATTTGTGTTTAATATTTCATCAAGGTATTGGTTTATTGATTCACTGCTGATTAAGCCAAGTTTGAAGAATTTAGAAATAACGTCATCAACGGCTTCGAGCGTTCTAAGATTGCTGGTTAGGCAATAGTTAGCAATAAGGTTAAGTGTTTCTTTTGAATAACCTTTTTGAACCCATTTTGTTACATAGTTTTCAACAACGCCATCTAAAACTTGATAATATTGACCGATTGTTCTAGTAACTTCTTTAGCGATAGAATAAAGGTTGTCTCTTGTTTTAGCGTAAGTTTCAATTTCTTCAATAGTAAATAGTTTTAACTCAAAATATTTAACAAGCGTTGCGTCAAGTTTATGCATTCCGCCAGTTTTACCTTGGTTTTTGGCAGCATAAAGAATAACGTTTTGTGTAAAGCCTAAGCCAGAAGTCCATTTAATATACATATTTCTTTCTTCAACGTCAGCTTCGCGCTTAATTCCAAGAGCAGCTAAAACGGCTTTAATTTCAGCGCTTGACCTTTCTTGCTCTTGAAGTTTTTCCTCAATAGCCGTTGTTGTTTTGATGTTTTCGCGTTCAAAGCTTTTAGCAACGGTTAAAATGTAAGGATAGTTGATTGTTGATGATTTAAGCATTGTGCAATATTTAATTATCATCAAAAGCGCTTCAGGCTCAAAATGGTAAGTTTCAATAAGAGTATAATATTCGTTAAACTCATTAGGAGTTATTTGTCTTCCGCTAAGAATCTCTTGCGCCTGAGCGTTAAATTCGGCATATTTTTCTTTGTTTCTAATCTTTCCAGAACCAGTATAAAGTTTTATTGGCAAAAATTTTACTTCAATAGGGTTGTTATTAACGATAGTAACAAGCCCCATTTCTTGCCAATAAGAGAAAGCGGAGATAATTTCATCTTCACTTAAAGATAAGACAACGCTCATTGAATTAAGTGAGTTATCATCTTCATGAGGGGTTGAGCAAAGAAATCTTCCATAAAGATAAACCTTAACGGCATTTTCAGGCGCCTGAGGCAAAAATTCACTTATAAAAGTGTTTTCAATGGAAGTTAAGCCATCCATAGATAAGTTGCTAGAATAAGAACAAAGCGCCATAGTTTCTCCTTAGGTTAAATATATCACTATTTTAAAATTTTTACAATGTTTTTTACGTGAGTTTTAAAACAAGGGTGCCGTTTTCTTTCCTTGACAAAAACTAAAACGAGGGTTAAACTTAAATTAGTAGGTGAAACGTGAAAATATTACACACATCAGATTGGCATCTCGGAAAAAAACTTAACAGTTTCGACAGATTCGAAGAGCAGAGGAATGTTATGCGTGAAATTGTCTCCATTGCTGATAAACAGAATGTTGACATGGTTGTCGTTGCCGGTGACCTTTTCGATACGTATAATCCTTCGAGTGA
>JAFZXQ010000026.1 GCA_017616705.1 Clostridia bacterium
TGATTTCAATAATCCATAAGTTTTTGCTGTTAAAAATCTTTTCGACATCAGCAACTTGCGAAAGCAAAGCATATCTAAACCTAATCTTTAGCGTTGGGTGAAGCAATAACAAAGGATTGTTAACAATTTGCTCACTACTTGCGCCAATGCTTGAAAGATAAATTAACTTTGCTGTTACGCTTGTTGGCTCGTTTGAAGATGTGTCAAGCCCTAAAATTGTTGGTGCTTGTTTAACCATTTTTGAAATTTGTTTATCATTAATCTTTAAAACTTGTTTATAATAATTAACTTTTGATTTAACACTTGTTGGCTCGTTTGAAATTGTATCATAACTAAGAACTGTTGGCATTCCCTTAACAAACCTAGTTAACTCGTCATCATTAAAATTAAAGAACTCTTTATAAAACTTAATTTTAGATTTAATTGAAGTTGGGTCATCTGAAATTGTATCAAAATTTAGTAATGCCGGAAAAGTTCTTATAAGTTTTTTAGTTTCTTCATCATCAAGTTTTAGCGCTTGTTTATAAAAATTGATTTTCCCTTTAACTGACCTAGGCGCATCTGAAACAACGTCAAAACTTAAAAGCGAAGGATAAAGCCTTACTACTTTTATAGTTTCTTCTTCAGTTAAACCAAGTGTTTTTTGATAAAACTCTAGTTTTGATTTAATTGAGTTTGGCTCTTTTGACCAAATGTTAAATCCAAAAAATGATGGTTGTTTTCTTATAATTCTATTAAGGTCAGCATCACTAAATTTAAAATATTCTTTATAAAACTTGATTTTAGTTATAAGCGAGGTTGGCTCATCTGAAACCGTATCAAGACCTAATAATGTTGGGAAAACCTTAATAATTTTTGAAAGCTCTTCATCATTAAGGTTAAAAGTTTTCTTATAAAACTCAATTTTTGACCTAACTGAATTAGGCCTATTAGTTTTAACGTCATAACTAAACCAAGACGACGCAATTTTAACTGACTTAATTAACTCGCTATCAGTTAAATTAAACCTTTCTTGATAAAACTTTAGTTTTTCAGCAGCATTATTATCTGAAACATTAATTCTTGAATCTTGCGCTTTTAACTCTCTTGCGGTTTTTAAATAATCCATATTTCACCTACCCATTTATTATATCATATTCCTAAGAAAAAGTCAAAAAAACAGGGCGATTGCCCTGTTTAATTTTAAAATTTAAGTTCCATATTAACTTCATGAATTTGATCATTATCTATAACTTCCGTTTGAACAAACCCAAGTTTTTCATAAATATGTTTACCTATCTCGTTTCCAATTTTATAAGTTGTTGTTAAAAGTTTACAGTTATACTCTCTTTTTAATAAGTCAATGAGTTCTCTTAGCGCTTGAGTTCCTAACCCCTTACCTTGGTAAGTGCGTTCAATTAAATAATCCCAAAGAAAGAATTTGTTTTTGTCAAATTCTTTTAACATTGCAAAACCTACCAATTTTTTATTATAAAAAACATCAAAGCCTAGAACGTCTTTCTTTTTTAGCATTTTTTCAATTTTACTTTTCTCAGATAAATAGTTTGCCTGTTCTTTGTTTATTTCAATTTTAAAAACCTTTGTCTTTTTGAATTCCATAGTTTTACCGCCAATTAAAATATAACACAAAAATAATATTTGCAAAAACTAAAATTTGTTTTTTTAATTTTGATTATAATGTTATAATAAAGGTTGGAAAAAGAAAACATGGAAATTTTGGGTATTGTTATTATCGGTTTAACGCTTATATCGATGATTTTATCGATTGTTTTTGATTGGAAAATAAAGATAAAAAGCCTTAGTTTTTCTCTTTATTGGGTTATTTGCCTTATTGGCGCAATAATCTTATTATGTTTTGGGCTTGCAGGAGAAAACCCTATAACAAACATCTTCTTTAATTCTGCTAGCATTAATCCATTAAAAATATTAGTTTTATTTCTTTCATGCGCAAGTCTTTCCGTTTTGCTTGACCAAATTGGGTTCTTTTCTTATCTCGCTTCAATAGTTTTGAAAAAATCTAAACAGAATCAGATTAAATTGTTTTTCAGTTTTTATTTCGTAATTGCAATTCTTACGATTTTTACTTCAAATGATATTCTAATTTTAACCTTTACCCCGTTTATTTGTTACTTTGCTAAACACGCTAAAATTGATGCAACGCCATATATTATTGCTGAGTTTGTTGGCGCTAACACTTGGAGCATATTTTTCTTAATTGGCAACCCAACAAACATTTATATGGGAACATCTTTTGGGATTACTTTTATTGAATATGCTTTAAAAATGGCAATTCCAACAATTTGCTGCGGTTTAATTTCAATTTTAATTATATTCGCTTTGTTTAGAAAGAAACTGAAACAGCCACTATCTGTTGAAGATGTTAATGTTGAAAAACCAGATAGAACGCTTTTAACGATTGGTTTAACCGGTTTAATCTTGGCTATTGTTTTAATGTCAGTTGCTAACTATATTGGCCTTGAATTATGGTATATCCCTTTGGCTTGTTGTTCTTTAACATATATACTAGTTTTGGTTGCATTATTAATTAAAAAACAAAAATTAAACTTACTATGGGGCGCATTACAAAGATTGCCTTATTCACTTATTCCATTCCTTCTTTCAATGTCTATTTTTGTTGCAGTTATTAATAACACTGGTATTATTTCAAGTTTTGGCGACTTTATTTCAACCCAAAACATTATAGTTGTTGGAATAATCTCATTGCTTTTAGGAAACCTTTTAAACAACATTCCTATGACAATGCTTATGACAACAACGCTCGCCTCTTTTGCATCAAGTTTAGGATATGTTTATGGAGTTATTGCCACTTCAAATATTTGCGCAATTTTAACGCCAATTGGATCACTTGCTGGAATTATGTTTATGAAAATTCTTAAAAATAATGAAGTGAAATATAGTTTTAAAGACTTCTTTAAATATGGAATTATAATATCAATTCCAACGCTACTCGCCTCTTTACTCCTAATAACTTTAATATAAAAAACAGGGTTAGGCCCTGTTTTTTAAATTAAGAATTCATAAATCTTACTATTTGTTTTAGTTTTGCAAACATAATTTCCATTAAAGCGTTTGGCAAGGCTCTCGCCCTCAGGCGTTATGCAATCTGCAACTATATTTTTAATTATGATACCTTGTTTATTAAAATTATTTAACTTTAATTTTAAGCCATCAAGCAAATATCCCAAGGCTTTTGTTGACCTAAAATCTTTACTTATGACGATTGACATAAACAAACAATAGTTATCGCCTTTTTGAAAGTTTAAAACGTCGCTAATATCAATCTCATAATCTTTTTTCTTACCCAATCTTATTTGATTATAACAAGTTTTAGTTATTGGCATAAAATTAATATCCCCAACAATCTTGCCATCGATTTTTATAGCAGTATATATTTCGGGACAAATATTTCTCCACGCAACACATTTTTTAAAATCACCAACATCATTGCCAACATAACAACATTTATCAAGCTCAATCATTTCTAAAATATCAGAATCTGTTGCTTTGTTTATTATTTCAAATCTCATACTTTTATATTACCATAAATTATTAAATTTGCATATAATTTTTTATTATAAATAAAAACAGGGCGAACGCCCTGTTTAATTATTGTTATTCATTAATTAATTGTTCAGTTCTTGCAAGCGCAAAAGCACCTAAAAACGCAAGGTCTAAATATTTTTCATCAGTTGTTATGTCATAACAACACTTTGCCGTTAAAATAAACTTTTTACCATCAGGCATTGAAGTTGCTAGCGTTGCAATTGGCTCGCCATTAAGAAGCATTGTGTAAGTCATTCCAAGGCTTCCTTTTGAAAAGCTTGAGTTAAGCCTAACCCCCATTTCATGAAGATAATCCCAAATCTTTTTGCCGTCAAATTTAAATGAAGATTTAGTTGTTAACATTCTTTGTAATTCTCCGCCAAAACCTGAAACGCTTGAAGTAACAGTGTGGCTAACTTTATGCTCTTCAGTTTTATTAGTTAAATGATTAACAAATTGGAATTTGAAAGGAAGAAATAACGTCCATTTCGTCATAATTGCTTCATAAATAACTTCCTTATTTTCATCGGTTAAAACATAACCCTGTTTAAAATTTTTATCTGGTTTAAAATTATACGTTTTGTTTGCCATTTTCCCACTCCTTTTCTTGTTCTATTAGTTTCTTGCGTTTCTTTATTGCAAAAACGCAAGTTATAACTGCGCCAACTGACGAAGCAATTCCAACAACCAAAATAATTATTGGCAAGGCTATTCCGTTAGGTTGCGCAATTTCATAAGGGTCATCTGGGTTATAACAAATCGTTAACTTATCGCCAACCTTATAGCCAGAAAAAACTCCATATTCGCTTTCATATTCAACTTCGTCAACATTATACTTAACAAAAACTTTATAAGTTGCTTCAATATAGTTATCGTCAATGTCATAATGAGCATCTTCATAAAGAACAACGTCAGAAACAGTTGCTTCAGTTTTTATGAAATTTTTAATGTGGTCAACGCCCCTAAAAGCAAAAATGCTGAAAATAACAAGAGTTATTCCAACTAAAGCAAGGAAACTTGTTAAACCAAAATCACGAAAAAATTTTGCAATTTTATTCATATCTTCCCCCTATATATTTATGATATCAAAATTAAAAAATGATGTCAAACTAAAAGCAATTATTAAATTGACAATTAAAATATGGGGTTATATAATTTAATAAATATAATTAGCGAGGTTATTATGTTACAAATTAAGAATTTTACAAAAATTTATTCAAACGGCAAAATCGCTGTTGACAACATTTCGCTTAATGTTGAAAGTGGCGATATTTTTGCCTTCATTGGCCCTAACGGCGCCGGGAAAACAACAACAATTAAAAGCGTTGTTGGAATTAATGATTTTGACAAAGGCGAAATTTTAATTGACGGAATTGATATTGTTAAAAAACCTGTTGATTGCAAAAAAATCATCGCCTATATTCCTGACAACCCTGATATTTATGACACTTTAACCGGAGTTCAATATCTTGAGCTTGTTGCCGATATCTTCCGCGTTAGTAAAGAAGAAAGAAACAGATTGGCTCTTGAATATGCTAAACTTTTAGGGCTTGAAAAAGATTTAAACAGCCCAATATCAACTTATTCTCACGGAATGAAACAAAAACTTGTTTTAATTTCAGCCTTTATTCATAAACCAAAACTTGTTGTTATGGATGAGCCATTTGTTGGGCTTGATCCTAAAGCAAGTTTTACTGTTAAAGAAATAATGAAAAAGTTTGTTAAAGATGGTGGCGCTATCTTCTTCTCAACCCACGTTTTGGAAGTTGCCGAAAAACTTTGCAATAAAGTTGCAATAATTAAAGACGGAAAGATTATTGCCTGCGGAACAATGGAAGAAGTTAAGAAAGATAAGAGCCTTGAAAAAGTATTCTTGGAGAGTGTTGATAATGAGCAACCTAAAGATTCTATTAAAGAATAACTTCAACCAGCTTCTTGGAAGGCTTCAAGGCAAAAAGAAAAGAGTTTCAACAAGCGTTGCTCTTGTTTTACTAGTTTTAGGAATGGTTGGAATTCTTGCCCTTTATTCTTTTCAAGCGTGGTCAATGTTTGAAGGGCTAAAACTTGGTAAGCTCTGTGTTTTTCATGCAATAATAACAACGCTAACTGTTCTCTTAATTATTGGAATAATGCGCGTTACAGGAAAAACTAAAGGAAACGACGCCGATTTTCTGCTTTCGCTTCCTATCAAAAAGCGTGATATCATAATTTCAAAGTTAGTTAATAAATATCTTTTTGACTTATTTTTCTCAGTTATCATGCTTCTTCCTTATATCGTTATTTATGAAATAACGGCGCCCGCTTTTTCGGCTAACGTTTTAATTTTTGGAATTATCGTTACCCTATTCTTGCCATTACTCAGCGTTGGAATAAGCGAAATTATGGAATTTATCGTTGTTAAATTATTTAACAGAATTAAATTTGGCAACGTTTTAAAATCGCTCGTTCCAACCCTAATTTATATCTTACTTCTTGTTTTAATGCTGATTAAAACTAGCGGCTATGGAAAAGTCCAATTTGATAGTATGGAAGCCTATTTTGCTGACAGATGGCTTGCTAATCAAATTTTAGCATTTATCTTTGATCAATCGCTTGTTTCAATAATTGTTTTTGTTTGTTTAACGCTTGTTCCTGTTGTTATTGGAACGCTGCTTTATATTAACATTTATGGCAAAAACTTTGGGGTTTACACAAGCGCTAAAAAAGAAATTGTTTTAAAGCCAATGCAAAGCCCATTTACTCATTTGGTTAACAAAGAGATTAAATCATATTTTGCAACCCCTGCCTATTTGGTTAACACAATTATTGGTCCAATCTTTATAATTGTTGTTTCAATAGTCAGCGCAATCTGGGGAATTGGCGGAATATTATCAAGCCTTCAAATTTCTTATATTGAAAACGAATTGCCTTATCTCTTTGTTTTGGTTGTTAACCTTTGCGTTGCAATGACTTGCATTTCTTGCGTTTCAATATCACTTGACGGAAAAACTTTCTGGTTTTTGCGAGCATTACCGCTTTCTGCTAATCAAGTTTTTATGTCAAAACTAATGGTTAGCCTTGTTGTTATAACGCCGGTTCTTGTTGTTTCATCAGTTATTGCTGGAATAATGTTTAATAGCCTAATTTCTGGGTTAATCGTTTTCGGAATAACTATGATATTCTTGTTAATTAATGACGTTTCAGGGCTTTTGATTAACCTTTGGCTTCCTAAACTTGATTGGGAAAATGAAACGCAAGTTGTTAAACAAAGTTTGTCTGTTTTATTAGCAATGGTTTTCAATTCAGTTATAGCAGTTATTCCAATTGCAATATATTTAGTCATCAGAAGCTCCTTGAGGCTTTAA
>JAFZXQ010000027.1 GCA_017616705.1 Clostridia bacterium
AGTACATTTATGGTTGAAATGAGCGAGGTTGCAAATATTATTAAAAACGCAACAGATAAAAGCCTTCTCATATTAGATGAAGTTGGAAGGGGAACTTCAACCTTTGATGGGATGAGCATTGCTTATGCCATTATTGAATATATTGCTGGTCATATTAAAGCAAAAACTCTTTTTGCAACTCATTACCACGAACTTATTGAGCTTGAAGGAAAAATTGTTGGCGTAAAGAATTACAGAATGCTTGTTAAAGAGTTAAAAGATAGCGTTGTTTTCTTACATAAAATTGCAAGGGGAAGCGCTAACCGTAGTTTTGGTATTGAAGTAGCAAGCTTAGCGGGGCTTCCTGACGAACTAGTTAATCGCGCTAAAGTGATTTTAAGCGCAACTGAAAATAGTTCTAGCGTTAATATTGAAACGCAAATTGATGGGGTAACAAAACCTGCGGTTGATCCTTATGCAACTGAAGTAATTAATGTTTTAAGAGAAATGGATATGAATACCATTTCACCACTTATGGCATTTGGAACGCTTCAAAATTTAGTAGATAAAGTTCAAAAGAAATAAAAGGAGAACTTATGAGCAAAATTAATGTTTTAGACAGCTCAGTTTATAATCTTATTGCTGCTGGCGAAGTTGTTGAACGTCCTGCTAGCGTAATAAAAGAATTGGTTGAAAACAGTATTGACGCTAAATCAACCATTGTTTCAATAGAAATTTATGGTGGCGGAATAAAGAAAATGGTTGTTTCAGATAATGGAACAGGCATTGAAAAAGATGAGCTTAAAAAAGCCTTTTTACCACACGCAACTAGTAAGATTTCTTCAAAGGAAGATCTTAATTCAATCTTTACACTAGGGTTTAGAGGTGAGGCTCTCGCATCAGTTTGCGCTGTTAGCCATATTTCAATTATTAGTAAGCCTAGCGTTCAAGCTGAAGCATATAAAATAACCGCAACAGCAGGCCAGATTAGCGAGCCAGAAGTTGCTAGCGCTAATAACGGAACAATTGTTACCGTTGAAGATTTGTTTTATAACGTTCCAGCACGTGCTAAGTTTTTAAAGAAAGAAAAGAGTGAAGAAGGCGAAATAACAAGCCTTGTTGCTAAATTAATTTTAGCTAACCCTAATGTTGCGTTTAGATATCTTAGCGAAGGAAAACTCATTTATGAAAGCAGTGGTCATGGCGAGAAAGATGCTTTGTTTGCAATTTACGGAAAAACTGCATTAAATGAAACGTTAAACGTTAATTATGATAAACTAGTTAAAATTCATGGTTTCTTAGGCAAACCTAGCCTTAATAAGCCAAATAGAACTTATCAAACTATTATTATTAACGGAAGATTTATCAATTCTTTCCAAATTAGCTCAGCAGTTGCCAATGCGCTTGATGGCTTTTTAATGAAAAGACAATATCCTTTCTTTGTTTATTACATAGACATTCCAACTGACTTAGTTGACGTTAATGTTCACCCTAATAAATTAGAAGTAAGGTTTTCTAATGGTGAAATGGTTTATGGCGCCGTTTATAACGCAACGCTTGACGCAATTAATACGCTTGATAGCATTGCTTCGGTTACGCCATTTAAAGAAAATGTTGCTCCTGCTAACCTAATAACTGAAGAAAAGGCTAGCGAGATTTCTTCAATGAGTTTTGGTTTTGGTAATACTGACGACATAGTTGAAGAAGAACAACTTAGTAATGTTGACGAAATCCAAAAGGCGCGTGAAAGTTATCTTGAATCAGTTTTTTATATGAACGAAAACAGTCAACGAGGGGTTGCTGATGGTTTTGGCTTAGGAAGCAATCTTCTTGAAAAACTTGCTAATGCTGAAAAGGAAGAGAAGTTTAATAAAGTAAGCAGCGAACAAACTTCAATTGAAGTTCCTAAAACGATAATTAATGTAGGGAAGGTGTTTAAAACTTACCTAATTTTAGAAGACAATAATAACATGTTCCTTATTGATCAACATGCTGCTCATGAAAGATTACTTTATGAAAAATTTAAAGCGCAGGCTGAAAATGATGAGCTTGTTATTCAACCACTTTTAGCGCCATATATAGTAACAGTTAATTCTCAAGAGAAACCACTAATTGAAAGCCAACTTGATAAACTTAATTCAATAGGATTTAATATTAGCGAGTTCGGTGACAACACTTATAAAATTGACGAAGTGCCTGCTATCGTTTCGGGAATTGATTTTAATGAGTTTTTTGGCAAGTTCTTGGAAGAAACTAGAATTAATCCTAGTTTTAAAAATAGTGATTTAGTTAAAGATGAGCTAATGCAACTTGCTTGCAAGAGCGCAATTAAAGGCGGTTATGATCTAAGCGAAAGTGAAATTGAAAAACTATATTCAATGCTTGGTAAAGAAAAAGTTGCTTTGTTTTGCCCTCATGGAAGGCCAATTGTTGTAAGAATATCTAAAAACGAAATGGATAAATGGTTTAAAAGGATAGTTTAATGAAACCTAAAATTATTATAATAGCTGGGCCAACGGCTGTTGGTAAAACCAGCATTAGTGTAAAACTCGCTAAAGAGTTAAATGGTGAAATTATAAGCGCTGATTCAGTTCAAATATATAAAGGCGCTGATATTGGCTCCGCGAAAGTAACAAAAGAAGAGATGGCGGGCATTCCTCATCATCTTATTGATTTTCTTGATATTAACCGTAGTTACAGCGCTGGCGATTTTGCGTTAGATGCAACTAAGGCTATTAATGAGATTATTGCTAAAAATAAAGTTCCTATTATCGTTGGGGGAACGGGGCTTTATATTAACTCGTTGTTGTTTCCGCTAACTTCAGGAAGCGAGCGTGATGAAGATTTAAGAATAAAATTGCTAGAATTTAAAAATAAAAATGGAAATCGTGCCCTTTGGGAAGAGCTTAATAAAATTGACCCAGAGTCGGCTAAACTCATTCACTATAACCAAACTGACCGGATTTTA
>JAFZXQ010000001.1 GCA_017616705.1 Clostridia bacterium
TCTAAAAATAAAAGTTATTGACGTTTTAGGTTGGTATACCGGTAAGAAACTTATAGCAACCCTTGATCAAATAATTGAACAAAACCCTGAAAGCAGTTTAGGAACATCAGCTTCACAAAAACTTGGAAACCTTTATTTGAGCGCTAGTAAGGCTGAATACATTCCTAACCATAATCTTACAATAAATGGCACTAACTATCCGGCAAACAGCATAACACTTGAATATGGTAAATACTATGAACAATATAGTGAAGAATACAAATGCAATTCAAGTGAATCGTTTAATAACTTCTATGTTAGAAGCGGTGACCTTGTAATTAGTGATTCAATTGCTTCATTAAAATATCAACCTCAAGTTAACTATAATTCTTCAAAACAAATTATAGGATATTATAATGTCGATGATGAAGAAGATGAATGGCCTTGGGAAATTGATAAAGCGTATCTTTATTATGACGCTGCAACACTTACCTATTTATTCCAACAAAAAGGCTATGGAAATCTTATATATGAATATACATCAGACGTTACTGATGATGGTGAATTATATAATGACATAATAGATAATGATAATAAAATAAAAACGTGGCGTGGTTTATCTGGCTTCTTTGCTTCAATGTTTAAATACCAAGAAAAAATTAGTGATAGCACTGAAAGCAGATTAGTTAGTGCGGCAGCATTAACTAATAAAGATGAAGATAAGAATATTTGTTGCTTGCATAATATTTACACGGTTAAAACCGATAAAACTAAAAGAACTCAAGTTTTAATCTTCCCTCATTATTTTGGAGCACAACCATTAAAACAATGTCTTGAAACTGCCGGAACTATACTAGAAATTGTTGGTTCTATTGCTCTTACTATTGCTACAGCTGGTACTGGTGGTGGTGCTGTTGTAGGAATATTAGCAAAAATAGCTACCAAAGCTGGAAGAGTTGGAAGAATTGCTGCTAGGTTACTTAAAATTGCTCCAAAAGTTGTAAAAGGAATTAAAATTGCAGCCAGCGCAACAATGATTGCAACTGGTGCCTCTATGCACGTTGCAGTGCTTTGCAATGAAATCAAGGCAGTCATTAATGAAGTCACTCAAAATCATGTTGATTGGAATGAGTTAAAGTAGGAATAAGGAGAAACGATATGAAAAATACAAAAAAATTAACAATTTTAGTTTTAACTTTAGTCTTTAGCATAATGGCTTTATCGTTAAGTCTTAGGGCAAATTTATTTTGCCCTGAGACTTATGCTGAAGGCGAAAGCGTTATAAATAAATCTGAGCTTCTCTTTAGGCCAACTTTTACCTCAAAAACAGATTCTAATTTGATTGTTTTTGATGAATATGATGGCACTATTAAAGTTTTTGATTCAACCTATAATAACCAATGTGAAATAGAATTAAACAACTGCATTAGCCTTATGGCTGAAAATGGCCTCATCTTCACCCTAACAAGCGATCCTGCGATTAAAGTGTTTAGCGCTAATGATGGAAGCCTTGTTGCAAGCATTTTAAACGAAAATAAAGAAGATAATGAGTTGATTGGAGCTAAAAGGTTAACGCTTTATAAGGCGAGCGACTCAAAGATTTATTGTTTAGTTCAAAAATATAAAGATAATGTTAATACTTTCGAGCTCTATTCCCTAGTTTATCAAGATAATAATTGGCAGTTTAGCGAGTCAAGATTATCTCTTGATTCTTCAAGAATAGCAATTCCTGGCGAAGTTAATGCCATTTTAATAACTGAAGCATATGACGATGAATATAAAAATATTGTCGTTTGTTATGATAACAACCTATCATATTTTGTTATTAGGCCAGAAGCCGTTACTTCAACAAGTTATGAACTTATTAATCTTTATGCTTCGGCAACAACAACCAAACTTGATAACCTAGTTCAATTCACAAAAAATGACAACACCTATTTCGGCGTTGTTAGCAATAAAAAAATAACTCTATTATTGCGCTCTATAACGCCAACACTATCTGTTGGAAATGTTTTATTAAACGCTTCAACAGAAGCCGATTTAGATAGTAAATTCTGCGGATTTGGAGATAATATCTATTATTCAATTCCTAGTCAATCAAAAGTTACAAAACTAACCTATAACGGCTCAACTTTTGATGATGAAAGCGTTATTTCAAACGGCTCAATAGAATTAAATGATCTTGCCGCTAAAGATTTTAATTATTTCGTAACAACCGGCGAAACAAAGATTTTAATTACACCATTTGGAAACGAAAGCGAATTTGTTATGCCTGAAGGTGCGCATTTCTGCCAAACTAAAACAATAAAAGTTAACTCACTTTCTTTAGAAGGTTTTGTTTATGGCGTTTACGTTACGGCAACAACCAACTATTATGGCTATGTTGACACTTCTAACCTATCAAACTTAAATAACAGCACTTATACTTTAACAAATGTTTATGCTTACGCTAATACGCAAATGTTTAAACTTCCTAGCAGGATAACTGATAACACTGCTAACAGCATTTTACAAACATTCTCAACCCTAACTAAATTAACGGTTGTTGAAAGCAAATGTAATAACAACTTTAATTCTAGCGTTAATTCGTTCTGTTTAGTTAAAACTGAAAACAA
>JAFZXQ010000028.1 GCA_017616705.1 Clostridia bacterium
AGGTTTGAATATTCATCAGACGTTAACGCTTTAATATTACCAAAGCCTGTAACGGTTTCTTGCCCGCGTTTAACGCTAACATCAAAACCAGCATACGCTTGATAATAATTATAATCATTGTGAAGCGCTGAATCATAATTAAATTTAATAGTATAAGATCTTTGGTCATAAATTGGGTTAACAGTTATTCCAATTCTATAACTAACCCCTTCATAAGTGTATTTAAGGTAATAATACCCTGCGTCAAGATGATAAATACTATCAACGTCAACATTAACGCCATCCATTGTGTATATGCCATAAGTAACTTTATCAGCATCAGCCTCTGTTAATTGGGTTGTATTACCTTTGTTGTCAACAACATAAAGGTTATAATCACCCATTCCAGAATGAGAGCCATAATCAAAGTTAACATTATAGCCATCTGATTCATAAGTTTGCCCGTTTGTTTCAAGAACCAACTTACTAACGCTAGCACCACTATCACCATTATCACAAGCAGCAAAAATAAACGCACATGGAAGAATAAGTAAGAGCATTAGCATTAAATTTAAAATAAACTTTTTCATTTTGTTTCTCCTAAATAATTACTATTATTAGTATAACAATTTTAGAGAAAAATCGTCAAACAAAAAAGCACTCTAATTGAGTGCTTTATTTTTGGTGCGGATGACAGGACTTGAACCTGCAAGCCAGTGTTTCGGCACAAGATCCTTAGTCTTGCGCGTGTGCCAATTTCGCCACATCCGCAAATGTGAGATTATTATAACAACAAAAAACATGTTTGTAAAGTGGTTTGCAAAAAATTATTATTTAAGAATGGTCATTTAAAAACAATATTATAAAACCTATATAAACAATCAAAATCAGATAAAATTGCCAATATTTATCATATTTTTCAGGTTTTTTACTTTAATTTCTTCAAATTTGCAGTTTTTACAACAATATTTTATAGGCTTTTATAAAGAACAAAACTTTATCAACATAAGTTTTTGTTTCGCTAAACCTTATTTGGCTTTTATCAAGTTTTAAGTTCTCACCCATCCAATTAATAACATTTCCCTCGCCTGCGTTATATGCAGCAAGAGCCGTAACAAGATCATTAAACTTGTTAAACAGATAACTAAAATAATATGTTCCATATCTTATATTTGTTTTAGGGTCAGTTAAATCAAAACTATCGTCGCCTAGTTTTTGTTTAACCCAATCAGCAGTTTCTGGCATTACTTGCATTAACCCAACCGCCCCAGCCTTTGAAACACAATCTTTATCAAATCCACTTTCTGCTTTCATTATTGAATAAATTATTTCTTTATTAACATTAAATTCAATGGAACTCGCTTCAACATATTCACTATATTTAGTTGGAAATTGTTTAATAAAAACAACCCCTAAAACGTCAAAAAGGGAAAGAAAAATCGTTATGCTTAAAACTAACCATATTTTTCTCATATAGTAATTTTATGCATAACGATAACTTTTTAAAATATTAATGCGCTTCGCCCCACCTATAAGCAACGCTCAAATTAACTTTAAGCGGAACTTTAAGTTTATATGCGCCTTCCATTTCGCTTGTTAAAATCTTTTCAACTTCGCTAACTTCATCTTTAGGGCAATCAACAACCAATTCATCATGAACCTGCATAATTAGTTTTGCTTTTAAACCGCTCTTAACTAATTTTTCTTCAACGGCGTTCATTGCCTTTTTAATTATTTCAGCAGCCGTTCCCTGAATGCATGTGTTTTGAGCAATTCTTTCTGCCCTTGTTCTAACATTAAAGTTATTTGATTTAATATCTGTTATTAATCTTTTTCTTCCGCCATCAGTTAAAACAAAACCATTTTCTTTAGCAAAATTGATTTCGTTTTTCATAAACTTATCAATGTTAGGGTGAATTCTAAAGAATTCTTCAATATAGTTTCTTGCCTCTTTTGCCGTTATTTTTAAGTCGCCAGAAAGCCCATATTCGCTAATTCCATAAACAACACCAAAGTTAACAACCTTAGCAATTCTTCTCATAACGTCAGTAACCTGGTTTGGCTCAACTCTAAATATTTCGCAGGCAGTTTTGTTGTGGATATCCTCATTGTTTTTAAAGGCTCTTAAATAAAATTCATCATCACTTAGGTGCGCCAAAACCCTTAATTCAATTTGTGAATAGTCAGCGTCAACTAAAACATTACCCTCTTTGCTAGCGGTAAAAAGCGACCTAACTTCTCGCCCTTCTTCGCTTCTAATTGGAATATTTTGAAGGTTAGGCTCACTTGAAGAAAGTCGGCCTGTTGCCGTTAGGGCTTGGTTAAAGTTTGTTCTAACGGCGCCGTCAGCTTCAATATGCTCTCTCATTCCCGCTAAATAAGTTCCATAAAACTTGCTTGCCTTTCTATATTCTAAAATAACAGGAATAATATCGTGCATTCCTAAATAACTCTCTAAAACGTCAGCGCTAGTGCTTCCCTTAGAACTCTTTGGAAGGCTTAATTTATCAAATAAAACGTAGGCTAATTGTTTAGGAGAATTAACGTTAAACTCACACCCCGCAAGGCTATAAATTTTCTCAACAAGACGCTCCATTTTAGTTTTATATTGTTCTTCAAGCGTGTCAAGCATCTTTTGATCAATCTTAAAGCCCCTTTGCTCCATCTCAAATAACGTAAAAATCAATTTAAACTCAACGTTATAAACTAAGTCTTTAAGTTTGTCAGTTGTTATATCGCCTTTAAGTTCTTCAAAGTCGGCTAAAAGTGATGATGCTGGAAGGTTTTTGTTATTGCCAAAATATTCAAAAACATCATCATTATTCTTTATAACAATTCCCCTAACGCAGTTAGTTGCAACGCTAATATCAAAAATATTTGAATCAATTTTAATTTTACAATCTTTAAGAAAATAAAACATCTTTTTAGCGTCAAGGTAAACTTTTGTTACATTTTTATTTTCTAAAATAGGCTTTAATTCTGCTAAAACATCTTCGTCGTTTAATGCAATACTAAACAAATCTGCTGGCGGAAAAACAACATATTCTTCACCGCTAAGTGAAAAATGAAGCTCGCCATTTTTAGCCCTATATAAAGCGATTTTATCTGCTTTTTGATTGTCTAAAACAAGTTTTTTAAGCTCATCAAGGCTTTCAATTTTATTGATTTGTTGTAAGTTTTGACTAATTTTACTTTGGCTTTCGGCTTTATAAATTTCTGCCCTTTTTGTTAGGCTTCTTATATTAAACCTTTCAAAGAAAGTAAGTAATTCTCTATCAAAAGGAAAATCAATTTTAAAGTCATCAAGCGTTTCATTTAGCGCGATATCTGTTTTAATTGTTGCTAGCGTTTGGCTTAAATAAGCATTATCTTTGTTTGCTTTAAGTTTATTAGCAACACCCTCTTTAATTTTATCAAGGTTAGCATAAACGTTATCAAGTGTTTTAAATTCGTTAATTAAATCAGTTGCGCTCTTTGGGCCAATCCCGGCAACGCCAGGAATATTATCAGAAGCATCACCTTGAAGCGCTTTAAGATCAACAACTTGGCTTGCTTCAACGCCATAAAAATCTTTAATATTTTTATCAGTTAAAAGCTCATAAACTGAGATGCCTTTTTTCATATAACAAACTGATGTTAGTTTATCAATAAGTTGGAAAGAATCTCTATCCCCGGTAAAAATTATTGACTGGGTGTTATATTTTTTTGAAATGGTGCCAATAAGGTCATCAGCCTCATAACCCTCTTTCTCAATAAGCTTAATATTCATTATTTTAAGCATTTCTTTAAGCCCAGGAATTTGGCTTGCTAATTCAGTTGGCATTGGTTTTCGGGTTGCCTTATAGCCATCA
>JAFZXQ010000029.1 GCA_017616705.1 Clostridia bacterium
CCATTAGAAAAGTTATCAAACTCTTCATCTTCAGGATTTTCGGTCATCTTATGCTTTTTAATTGAGCTTAAGAAATTATTAATTGAATACTTTTTTTTAGGAACAAAAACATAAGCGTTGTCATCAGCGCTAGAATTATTATTAGTTATGTTCCCGTTTTGTTTTATATCCATCAACTAATACTTTCCCTTATAAAAATAGTATAACAAAATTTGAAAAAGCGGTCAAACAAAAAAGCAAACTATTAACAATAGTTTGCTTATAATGTTATTTGTTATTTCCCTTTTCTTCATTACCTGCCCTTAGTTCATCTTCAATCGCCCTAATATTTGAAATAAACCTATTTTTTAAAACTTCAAACATAGCATATTTCTCAGGTTGCGTTTTTTGATCAGTTTTCTTTAAATCTTCTTCAACATCACCAAGTTTAACATAAAGGTAATCTAAATAGATTTCAAGTTGTTTATTATGATCATCAATAAACTTTGACATAATGAATACCTCACTAATAAAATTTTACAATAATATCAAATGATAGTCAATATCAAAATGCTAAATTTCTTCTAATTTTCTTTGATAAGCGTTAGTTAGTGTTAAGTTTTCAGTGCTTAATTTTTTGCCTTTGCTTCCCCTAGTATCTTCAACAATTGCGCCTTGGCTTATTGCATTATATTCGCCTTCACTAGAGCAAACAACAACTTCACAACCCTGGCTTTCAACAAATGCTCCAACAATCTGGCTTCCGGTTGAACTTGGTTTTAAGTCATAAAGTTTAACGCCCTTTCTATATCTTGCGGTTTCATCAACTTCGGCGATATTAACGCGCTTTGCGTAAGCCTTATCTGTTACCGCTATAATATTAGCATCTTTATTAATTTGGCCAATGAAGACAACTTCATCACCATCATTAAGGTTAATTCCCTTAACGCCTCCTGAAATTCTGCCTTGTTCAGGAACATCACTCTTGCTTGCATTTAAAACCATTCCTAGTTTTGTTACTATGCAAATATTAGTGTTGTCTTTATCATATTCAATGTTAACTACATAATCGCCGTCTTTCATCTTAATTGCTTGATAAGCAGATTTTAAAAGATTATATTCGCTGATTTTAGTTTTCTTAATCATTCCGTCATGAGTTAAGAATAATAAGTAACCTTCTTTAACCGGATCAGTTAATTCCATAACAAAGATTGGAAGTTCTTTACTTGAAGCGTCAGTAATATCGCTAAGCTTTGCGCCTTTATCTTTCCATTTAGCATCAGGAATTTCATTAACGAGAATCTTATATGCGTTTCCAACGTCAGTAAAGATTAAAACTTGTTTATCTGTTGACGTTCTAACAAGCTCTGTAAACACTTCGTTTAAATTGCTTCTTTCACCAAATGTTTTAGTTGCATTAGCAAAATATTTAGCACTCATTCTCTTAACAAAACCATTTTTGCTTATTGAAACAATAGTTTCTTCAACAGGAACGCTTGTGTCACTAGCAGGAATATTAAACTCATCAATTGTTTCAAGAATTTCAGTTCTTCTTGCGTCTTTATATTTTTTCTTAATTTCAAGCATTTCTTCTTTAACAATATCAAATTGCATCTTCTTACTTGCTAAAACTTGAGTTAAATATTCAATCTTCTTCTTAAGTTCTGCTAACTCTGTTTCAAGTTTATAAATTTCAAGACTAGTAAGACGCGCAAGCCTAAGGTCAAGAATTGCTTGGGCCTGTTTCTCGCTAAGATCAAATCTTATTCTAAGGTTGGCTTTAGCAACGCTAGTGTTTTCACTAGTTTTAATAATCTTAACAACTTCATCAATGTTTCTAACTGCAATAAGCAAGCCCTCTAAAATATGTGCCCTATCTTTTGCTTCTTCTAGCTCAAACTTTGACCTACGATAAATAACTAATCTTTGGTAATCAGTGTAGTAAGCTAAAATGTCAAGAAGCCCCATTTGTTGTGGCCTGCCGTCAGCAATAGCAACCATGTTAATACCAAAAGAAACCTCAAGTTGAGTGTTTTTAAACAAGCAGTTTAAAATCTTAATTGGGTCATAATCTTTCTTAACCCTAATAACAGCGCGCATACCCTGCCTATCACTTTCATCCGCAATCTCGCTAATTCCAGCAAGTTCATCTTTCTTTAAATCTCTAAGTTCTAGAATTCTTTGAAGAAGCGCTGATTTATTAACCTGATAAGGAAGTTCATCAATAACAATATTCTTTTTATCATTATCGCCCGTTTCAATATGAACCTTTGCGCGTAAGATAACTTTTCCCTTACCCGTTTCATAAGCCTTAGCTAGTTCGTCACCAGCAATTAAGTAGCCCCCAGTCGGAAAATCTGGACCTTTAACCTTTTTCATCATTTCTTTTAAGGTTATGTTAGGGTTATCAATATAAGCAATGGCTCCGTCAATTGCTTCGCCAAGGTTATGAGTTGGAATATTTGTTGCAAGCCCAACGGCAATTCCGCTTGCTCCGTTAACAAGCAAGTTAGGAAAACGGCAAGGCAACGTTACCGGCTCTTTAAGGCTATCATCAAAGTTAAGCGTCCAGGCAACCGTTTCCTTTTCAAGATCTCTTAAAATTTCAAGAGCAAGAGGCGCCATTCTAGCCTCAGTATAACGCATTGCAGCAGCATCATCACCATCAACTGAACCAAAGTTACCATGGCCATCAACAAGGCAGGCTCTCATGTTAAAGTTTTGAGCTAGCCTAACCATTGCGTCATAAACGCTTGTGTCACCATGTGGGTGATATTTACCTAAACATTCACCAACAATTCTTGCTGATTTTTTATGAGGTTTGTCAGGAGTTATTCCAAGTTCATTTAGCGTAAAAAGAATTCGGCGTTGAACAGGTTTTAAGCCGTCTTCAACTCTTGGTAATGCTCTATCTAAGATAACGTGCTCTGAATAAGGAAGCATGCTATCATGCATAACATTTTCAATAGGCTTATAATAAAGGTCTTTAGCTAAAACAACCTCACCCTTATTTTTCTTTTTAGGCTTTTTCTCTTCGCCTTTTTCGCTTGAAGTTTCTTCGTTGTTAACTTCTTCGTTGTCTAATTCGTTGTCATCAAATTCGCTCATATTTTCTCCTATTTACCAGCAGCAGTTGGTTTGAAATTATCAACCTTATTAAAGTCAGCATTTTCAGTTATGTAGGCTTTTCTTGCATCAATGTTATCGCCCATTAAAACTGTTATCATTTTTTCTGCTTCAGCAGCATCTTCAATTGAAACTCTAATAAGAGAACGTGCATCTGGGTTAAGCGTTGTGTCCCACAACTGGTCGTTGCTCATTTCGCCCAAACCTTTATATCTTTGAATCCCATAACCCTTACCAACTCTTTCAATAGCGGCATCAAGCTCGTTATCGCTGTAAACATATTCTTCAACGTCTTTCTTATAAACTTTATAAAGCGGAGGCATTCCAATATAAACATGGCCCTCGGTTATAAGTTCACGCATATATCTATAGAAGAAAGTTAAAAGAATTGCTCTAATATGGGCGCCATCTTGGTCAGCATCTGCTAAGATTATAACTTTATGATATTTTAAGTTCGCAAGGTTAAAATCTTCGCCAATTCCGGCATTAAGCGCGGTTATAATCGTTCTAAATTCTTCGTTTTGAAGAACTTGGTCAATCCTTTTCTTTTCAACGTTTAGTGGCTTTCCTCTTAATGGTAAAACCGCTTGGAAAAACCTATCTCTTGCCTGCTTTGCTGTTCCGCCGGCTGAGTTTCCTTCAACTATAAATAACTCGTTGTTTTCAACATTTTTACCCGTGCAGGAAGCAAGTTTACCAACAAGTGGCGCGCCGTCAAGAGCGTTCTTTTGCCTAGTTATTTCTTTGGCTTTTCTTGCGGCTTCCCTAACTTTTGCTGCCCCTTCAGCCTTAGATAAAATTTGGCTTAAAATCTTTCCGGTTTTATTAGAACTAAAATATTCAACTAGGCCATCACTAATAACGCCTTCAACTGCGTTTTTGGCTTCAGGGTTTCCTAGTTTTGTTTTAGTTTGACCTTCAAACTGAACGTTTTTCATTTTAACAATTAAAACGGCAGTTAAGCCTTCTTTAAAGTCATCGCCAATATAGTTGGCGTCTTTATCTTTAAGCGCACCTGTTTTTCTTGCAAGATCGTTAAAAACTCTTGTTAGGGCGCTACGTAAACCAACTTCGTGAGTTCCGCCTTCAGTTGTTGGAATGTTATTAACATAACTGAAAACGTTATCAGTATAAGAATCGGTATGCTCAATAGCAACGGCAACCTTGATTCCGTTTCTTTCGCCTTCAATATAAATAGGCTTGTCATAAAGAACGGTTTTGCTTTCGTTCATAAATTTAACGAAGTCAACAATTCCACCTTCATATTTAAAAGTAACGCATCTTTGGCTTTCTTCAATATTTTTTCTATTATCAATAAAAACAATTTCAACGCCTTTATTTAAGAAGGCTAATTCCCTAAGTTTTTTAAGGATTGTTTCATGCTCATATTCAACAGTTTCAAAAATAGTATCATCAGCAAGATAAGTTACCTTTGTTCCACTTTTAATTGCCTTTCCAACTTCTGTTAGCGGAGCAACTGGAACACCACCATGAACTTTGCCATTTTTAGTTATTGTTTCAAAGCGCATTGAATATTTCTTTCCGCCCCTGCAAACTTCAACAACTAACCATTTTGAAAGCGCGTTAACAACGCTCGCGCCAACGCCATGAAGACCGCCTGAATAAGCATAGTTTTCATTGTTAAACTTACCACCAGCATGAAGTTTAGTATAAACAACTTCAACAGCGCTTATTTTGAGCGTTGGGTGAATATCAACAGGAATTCCTCTTCCGTTATCTTCAACTGTTACTGAACCATCAGCATTAAGTGAAACAATAATTCTATCGCAATAGCCGTTTGCGGCTTCGTCAATAGCATTATCAACAAGCTCCCAAATAAGATGGTGAAGACCTTTTGGGCCTGTTGTTCCAATATACATTCCTGGTCTTAATCTAACGGCATCAAGCCCTTCAAGAACTTGTATGTCTTTTGCATCATAACTTTTGTGTTCTGCCATAATAACCCCTTTTTCTTGGTTTATTATATCAAAATTAAAAATTTAAGGCAATTAAATTGCCCTATTTTTCTAGCAAAAATCAAGTTTTTTATTTTTTTGCATAAAATAAATTAGAGGGTTTTATGAACACAATTGTTTTAACTGGTGGCGGAACGGCAGGTCACGTTACCCCAAACTTAAACATTATTCCAAAATTAAAAAAGCATTTTGACAAAATCTATTATATTGGTTCTTGTGAAATTGAAGAAAAAATTATTAAACCAACAGGGATCCCCTTTTATAAAATTAGTTCAACCAAACTAATTAGGGGTAAATTTTTTGCTAACCTTGCTATTCCTTTTAAATTAAATAAAGCAATCAAAGAAGCAAAAGTAATTTTAAAAGAAATTAAACCTGATGTTGTTTTTTCTAAAGGTGGGTTTGTTAGCGTTCCCGTTGTTTTTGCGGCTAATGCGCTAAATATTCCTATCGTTTGTCATGAAAGCGACCTAAGCCTTGGTTTAGCAAACAGAATTTGCGCCAGAAAAGCAAAAACAATTTGCACAACTTTCCCCTTAACAAGCGAAAAAGGCGGAGAAAAATTTGTTTGCTCAGGAAGCCCTGTTAACCTTGATTTGCTTAACATTCCTGTTACCGAAGCGAAAACCAAATTAAAAATAAAAACAAGTTTGCCAATCTTACTTGTAACCGGCGGAAGCCTTGGAAGCGCCGCCATTAACAACGTTGTTTTTGAGGCGTTAAATGAATTAACGAAAAAGTATTATGTTATTCATGTAACCGGCAAAGGCAATACTAAAAATATTAACTTGCCTAACTATTTACAAATTGAATATGCTAATAACCTTCCACTTCTCATTTGCGCTTCTAGTGTTGTTGTCTCACGCGCAGGCTCTAACACAATTTTTGAACTAGCCCTAGCAAATAAACCAATGCTTTTAATTCCACTTCCTAAAGGAGCAAGCCGAGGCGACCAGGTTGAAAATGCCAACTATTTTAAGAGCAAAAATATTGCTAATGTTTTACTTCAGGAAAATCTAAATAAAAGCTCACTCATAAATGAAATTGATAAAACTTACAACCAAAGAGAAGATTTAATTAAAGCAATAAAAAAATTCAACCCCAAAAGTGGGGTTGATAAAATAGTTTACGAAATAATTAAAGCAAAACGCTAGTCTTCGTTTTCTTCTTTAATATGCGTCATTCCTGTTACACAGCTGATTGGCAAAGCAAAAACCAAGCCTCTTGCCCTTGAAAGATAGTCAACAGATTTATAGATTTCTTCAACAACTTTTAAGGCAATTTTTGTTTTAGTAACAATCATAACAACTTCGTTTTCAGGCGTTATTTTAAGTCCAAAAAAACTTCGTGAACTTTCGCCAGCGCCAGTTCCAGAAAGAACAACTGCTCCGCTTGCTCCCGCACTCTTTGCGCTTGCAATAACTTCAGTTGAATAGCCTTTAGCAACTATTGCAACAACAAGTTTATGATCTTCTTTTGAAAAAATACTTTCGCTCATACTTTCCTCCTAAACAAACAAGGCTTTTGCGCCCGTATAGCCATCAATATCAATTAAAAATGCTTTTCCATTGCCATCACTTTCAAGTTCAGCATCAATGCTGATTTTTTCTATCAGACGTTCTGCATCTTCACTTCTAACCGCAACCAGAAAAACAACACTCGGAGTTCCCCCACTAACCGCTTCAAACATTGTTAAATGAGAAATTCCTGTTGCTGGAATAACGCTTAAAAGCCTTCCATTATATTTAATAATACCTTCTTTAACTGTTTGCTCTAATTTGCTGTTAACAATAAACATAGCAAATTTAAGCTCGTTAACTTCACTAAGGTCATATCGTTTTTGTTTTATTCTTTTCTGCATTATCTTCCCCTTTGAGCCATTAAACTTTGTTTTCTAAGTTTATCAAGATTGCCATAAACGTTCATACCATAAGTAAGTTTTCTTGTTTTTCTCGCAAGAGAAGCTTCCATTGCTTTAAGTTGAACTTTATAAACAATACCTAAAACTTGAATAGAGATTATTGGCATAACAGCAATTAAACCAACAACTCCAAAACCTTGTCCTGACCCAGAAAAACCTAACATTAAAGGCAACAAAAAGGCGCTGCTTATTGGGCCTGTTGCAACACCACCTGAGTCAAAACCAATTCCAATAAAGGTGTGGTTGCTGAGTATTACTAAAACTAAGCTAACAACATATAGCGCTAAAATTATGTAATTAAATCTAATGTTAAGTGAGATCATTAATACCGCAATTATTGAAGCAAGAATCATACTTAAAGCAATGCTTATTAAAACTGTTTTACTCTTAATATGACCACCGGTTATTTCTTCAACTTGCTTTGCCAAAATTCTAACTGCTGGCTCACTAAACGTTATAGCAAACCCAAATATGCAAGTAACGAGAATACAAACAACAACCGGCAATTTGCTTAAAGCACCACCAAGTGAAATTGCCATATTACTTATTCCAAGATTAATTCCAAATAAGAAGATGTATAACCCAACAAAAGCAATAAGAGAGCCAAACAATAGCTCTTTAACCTTTTGTTTTGGAAGTTTAACAAAAATAAGTTCATAAATAAAGAAGAACGTTATTAATGGTAAAATTGAAAGTAAACTCGTTTTTAAAACGCTTAATGCAATTTCTAAAATAGTTTCATTTGATGAATCAGTAACAATTGACGCACCTGACTTATTAGCAATAAGCAAATAAATCATTATTGCAAAAAGTGGGCCCAAACTTGCCATACCAACAGCACCAAACTTCCCGCTTTCCGTATTTTTCTGAGAAGATATTGAAACGCCAAGTGCAAGCGCAATTAAAAATGGCGAAGTTATAATTCCCGTTGAAGCGCCGCCAGCATCAAATGAAATGCTGAGGTAATCATTTCCTGTTATTATTCCAATAACAACAAGCAAGATAACAAGGCTAATTGCAACCGTCATAACAAGTTTTAATGAAATGTTGGCAACAATTCTAAATAGTGCAAAGCCAACCATTAGCCCAACGCCAGTACCCATTAAGAAAACAAAAAGCGTTTTATTTATTCCTAAAACACTTTCAACCTGAATTCCAAGAATTGAAGTGTCTGGCTCAGCAATTGTTGCGAAGAAACCAAACAAAACTCCAAAAATAACGAGAATAAAAAACTTGTTGGTTTTGTTTGAGCTGTTACCAACAATTTCGCCCATCTCGAGAATTGAGCCATCAACTCCGAGCAAAAAAATTGATTCACCAATTATGAGTAAAACAACGCTGGCTAAAAACATTAACAAGGTTAAACTTGAAAATGGAGCCACAAAAAAGTGAACCAATAAAGTAATTAAAACAAGAGGTAATATTGAAATGCTAACTTCTTTTATTTTATTTAAAAATTTCATATTATCCTATCGTGAAAAAGCCTGCTGA